>DZCM01000061.1 GCA_022730295.1 Rhodanobacter sp.
CAGCGCGGAACCCGGAAGCCATTTTGGGCAAGTACGAAACCTCTTCGTTCCGGTTTCGCTCGCTGCGCGAGCGAGCCACTTTTGTTACGGCAGAAAGGGGCGAAAGACCATTGCGCCGAACATGACGGTCTCGCCGACATCGTGTCGTTCAAACTGCCCGCAGTGCTCGCCGATCGCGCGCCGGCGCGAACTTGCACGTCCCTGTGCTCGAACATGCGCGCCTTGCTCGCGCGATCGGCTGCGCGCTGCGGCGTCATGCAACGGCGCACTGAAAAACTCCACTTCGTTGACGGCCATCCATGGCCTGCATTGGTCGACGTTTCGATTCGCGACCCCCGCCATCGCTGTTCGTCGAACCGACTCAGTGAATTTGCACGTGGCCACTTCATTTCCGCATTGAATTGATCGAGCGCCATGATGCCGAACCTGGTAGCCGACACTCCCAGAACGTCCAGCCGTTCACAGGGCCGCCTGTGATTGCGACGGCAGCACCCGAGGGCGATGTGAACCTTTTGCCGTTGAGGTGCAGAGCTCCTTCGGCGACTTTTGCTGAAACCATTTGTCCTTTGTACGGAGCGCGGAATTCCGTTCCTGCAGGGAAGCGCACGCCCTTCGCGATCCAGTCTCCTGCGCCTGAAGGCGGTTGCGGCGACGCTGGTTTAACTGAGAGGTTCAGCAGCTTGCGCAGCACGTCGTTGTATGTGACGTCCTCGCTCACGCGCAGGTTGGTTAGGGCCTTGAACACATCGAAATCAACGTCTATAGCGTGCATTTAGATGTCTCCTGAGTATTAGAGAGTAGCAATAATAGTACTATAGAAACTATTGTCAACATCGTCCATGGCTGACCGTGCCGGGTGAGTCACGAGTAGGCCATGGATGGCCGGTAACGAAGCGACAAACGCGCCGTTGGCGGTGCCGAGAAGCGCAGCCGAACGGCGGAGCAAGCGCCGCATGTTTGAGCACATGGATGTGCGACTAAATCGGCATGGACTGCCGATTTGAACGCCGTGGGCGGCCCGGAGCGTTAGCGAAGGGCGAGCCACAGGGATGTGGCGAGTAGTTCGGCGCGGCCGTCATTCGGCGAGCATCGCAGGGCAGTCGAACGAACACGATGTTCGTTCGACCACTGCCACAGGCGCCATGGTCTTTGGTCACTTTCTGCCGAAACAGAAAGTGGCTCGCTCGCCGCGGAGGCGAGCGAAACCCAATACGGACGTTGCGGACTTGCGATTACAAGGGGCCACGGCGAACGCAGTCAAGCACGATGTGCAGGAAAATCCAAAGCGCGCGTCACGCCACCTTGTCGTGGCGCATCAGAATCGCCAGCAACCCGGCGACGCGATCGCGCAATTCGCGACGGTCGCAAATCATGTCGACCGCGCCGTGTTCAACGAGGAACTCGGAACGCTGGAAACCATCCGGCAGGGTTTCGCGCACAGTCTGTTCGATCACGCGCGGACCGGCGAAGCCGATCAGCGCCTTGGGCTCGCCAATGTGGATGTCACCGAGCATCGCCAAGCTGGCGGAAACGCCGCCCGTAGTCGGATGCGTCAGCACCACGATGTAGGGCAGGCCCGCCTTGCGCAAGCGCGCCAGCGCGGCCGAAGTCTTGGCCATCTGCATCAACGACTGCAGGCCTTCCTGCATGCGCGCCCCCCCGGTTGCGGTGAAGCACACGAACGCCGTCTTGTCGCGCAGCGCGGCCTCGGCGGCACGCGTGAATTTCTCGCCCACCACCGAACCCATCGAGCCACCCATGAAGGAGAACTCGAAGGCACAGGCCACGATGGGCATACCCTTGAGCGTGCCCTCGACCGCGACGAGGGCGTCTCTTTCGCCGGTCGCTTTTTGCGCCGCCAGGATGCGATCGCGATATTTCTTCGAGTCCTTGAAACGCAAGGTATCGACCGGGCCGAGACCGGCGGCAAGCTCATCGCCGCCCTCGTCCACGAACGCAGCCAGCCGCGCGCGCGCGCTCATGGGATGGTGGTGCGCGCACTTCGGGCACACCATCAGGTTGCGCTCGAGTTCCGGGCGATACAACCCGATTCCGCAACCGGAACACTTTTCCCACACGCCCTCCGGCACCTTGCCCCGGTTGGGCGCGCCCTCAGTGCGAATCTTCGGTGTAGTCAGTTTCTGCAACCAGGACACGAGGGGTTCCCGCCTTGGATTTCAGTTGCATAGGATACAACGGTCGCCAGCCGGATCGATGGCCGGGCCACCAGTCAGCCGTCACCGGCCGGCCGGTCGCGGTGACCAAGGCTGCCGATGTCGACACAGCCCCACGCAGGTTTCCAGACCAGCAGCACGCTCAAGGCCCCACCTGCCCTGCGTGTGTGGCCGCGAGCCACTACACCATCCTATCGAGGTCAAACATCAGCATGCTTCACGTGCGTGCAGCGGCTCCGGCACGCACCTCCATCGCTGCGCGGATTCCATGTGGTTGGACGCGTTACGGCTTGCTCGCCGCGATGCCGGCACGCACCGGTTCGAGGAATTCGTGCGCGCGCCGGCAAACATCCTCGCACGTGCCAGATCCGGCCAGCGCGGCCACCAGCGCCGAGCCGATGACGACGCCATCGGCACACGCCGCGACTGACTTGGCGCCATCGGCGTCCTTGATACCGAAGCCCACGGCGACCGGCACCGACGCACGCCGTCGCAGCTCCGCGACGCAAGGCGCGATGCTGGCAGTCGACAGCTTCGCCGCCCCGGTGATACCGGCAAATGCAACGTAATACAGATACCCCTCCGCCGCCTCGATCGCCCGCGCCAGGCGCGCTTCGGACGTCGTCGGCGCAACCAGCAGGATCCGCGCCAGGCCAGCGTCACGCAGCGGCTGCAAGGTCGCGTCCTCCTCGATCGGGCAGTCGACGATGAGCACGCCGTCAACACCTGCAGCGACGGCTTCACAGCCAAAACGCTCGCTGCCGTGGATCACGACGGGATTGAGGTACCCCATCAAAACGATGGGTGTGATCTTGTCATGTTCACGAAACTCGCGCACCCAGCCGAAGATGTCCGCGATGCCGACCTTGTTGCGCAGCGCGCGTTCGTCCGCGTGCTGGATCACCGGACCATCGGCCATCGGATCGGAGAATGGCATGCCGAGTTCGATCAAGTCGGCGCCAGCCGCGACCAGCGCGTGCATCACATCGACCGTCGCTTCCGGCAGCGGATCGCCGGCGGTAATGTAGGGAATCAGCGCACTGCGCTGCTTCGAACCCAATTCGGCGAACCTCCTGACGATTCTATTCATGGATTCATCCAACAGCTCGTCTCGACACGCACACGCACGGATAACCGCGGATAAAACATTCAGGCATTTGCGTGTTCCCGGCCACCCGGTGTTGACGCATGTGAATCCGTAGCCGGCTGCTCACAACACCATCCCCTCGCGCTTCGCCATCGTGTGCACGTCCTTGTCGCCGCGCCCGGACAGATTGCACAGAATCAATTTGTCCCTCGGCATTGCGCGCGCGAGCTTGATCGCCTGGGCGACTGCGTGGCTGGATTCGAGTGCCGGCAGGATGCCTTCGGTTTCACACAACAAGTGGAATGCCGACACGGCCTCTTCATCGGTCACGCCGACATATTCGGCACGGCCGGAATCCTTCAGGAACGCGTGTTCCGGACCGACGCCAGGGTAATCGAGCCCGGCCGATACAGAATGGGTCTCGGTGATCTGGCCGTCGTCGTCGCACAGGACATAGGTGCGGTTGCCATGCAGCACGCCGGGCCGCCCGGCGCTGAGCGACGCCGCGTGGTGGCCGCTTGCGATACCCTCGCCCGCTGCCTCGGCACCGACAATGCGCACGCCGCGATCGTTGAGGAAGGCATAAAACAACCCCAGCGCGTTGGAGCCGCCGCCAACACAGGCGGTCAAGACGTCCGGCAGCCGGCCGAACTGCTCAAGCACCTGCGCACGCGCCTCGCGCCCGGCCACCGCATTGAAATCGCGCACCATCATCGGATACGGGTGCGGGCCGGCGACGGTGCCGATGATGTAGAACGTGTCGGCGACATTCGTGACCCAGTCTCGCAGCGCTTCGTTCAGTGCATCCTTCAGTGTCTGCGAACCGGATTTCACCGGCACCACTTCCGCGCCAAGCAGCTTCATGCGGTACACGTTGATCATCTGGCGCTCGATATCGACGGCACCCATGTAGACCACGCAGCGCATGCCGAAACGCGCGCACACGGTGGCGGTTGCAACGCCGTGCTGGCCAGCGCCGGTCTCGGCGATGATGCGACGCTTGCCCATGGCACGGGCCACCAGCGCCTGGCCGATGGTGTTGTTGATCTTGTGCGCGCCGGTGTGATTCAAATCCTCCCGCTTCAGCAGGATCTGCGCCCCCCCCAGACGGTCCGACAAACGCCGGGCATGGTAGACCGGTGATGGACGCCCGACGTAATGCTTGAGGTCATCGGCCAACTCGGCCTGGAACGCCGGATCGTCACGCAGGCGCGTGTATGCGGCCGCGAGATCTTCCAGCGGCGCGACCAGGGTCTCGGCGACGAAGGTTCCGCCGTATGCACCAAAGCGCCCGTGGGCGTCGGGGTAGGCGTGGAAGTCATCAATCATGGGACTCCACGCTAGCGCAACCGCATGTCCGGCAAAAGCGATAAGATCGCCACAACCTGTCAGGAAAACTCACACATTGAATGGCCCACAATCTGCCCTCCCTGAATGGCCTGCGTGGCTTCGAAGCCGCGGCGCGGCTTGAAAGCGCAACAAGAGCGGCCGCCGAGCTGAACGTCACCCACGGTGCGGTGAGCCGCCAGATACGTGCGCTGGAGGACACGCTCGGAACGGCTCTTTTCAGCCGCGAGGGGCGTGGCCTGGCGCTCACGCCGGCGGGTCGCCGCCTACGCGATGCGACTTCAGGCGCATTCGACCAGTTGCGCATGTGCTGCGACCAGTTGCGCCGCGACGCCGGCGCGGCACCGTTGGTACTCGGTTGCTCGGGCAGTGTGCTGGCACGCTGGATGATTCCGCGTCTTGAACGCATGCAGCGAGAACTGCCCGCGCTGACGCTGAACCTGTCAGTCGCAGAGCGAATTCCCGAACCCGCATTGCCGGGTCTCGATGCAGTCTTGATGATCGGCGAACCGACATTGCTGCCCGCATGGCAAGTGCACACCCTGGCACCCGAACTCATCGCCCCGGTATTCAGCCCGCGCCATCCACGTGCGGAGACGCTGCGCAAGGCGAACGTTGCAACGCTTGCGAAGGAAGCGCTGCTGCACACCACGTCGCGCCCGCAGGCGTGGCCGGCCTGGGCGCGCGCGCAGCACGTCGCCGTCGGCAAGCTGCATTTCGGTCAATCATTCGAACACCTCTACTACATGCTCGAAGCGGCTGCCGCCGGCCTCGGCGTAGCGGTCGCTCCACAACAACTGGTTGCCGACGACATCGCAGCCGGGCGGCTGATCGCGCCATGGAAGTTCCGCGCCACCGGTGTCAACTGGGTGCTGTGCGCGCGGAAATCGCCCAACGACCCGCGCATCGCAGCCTTGGTGGTCTGGCTGCGTGCCGAACTGGCTTCCGGCGCCCCCACAGCTCGAAGTCGCGGCTGAGTCGCCACATCGCCATCAGTGCGGTGCGTGCATCGCCCGCTGCCCGTACCACCAACACCGGCAGTCGCGCCCAGCGGCACATGCAAAAAGCCCCGCGTCCGCGGGGCTTTGCTTGTCACGAGCCAGAGTCGATCAGTCCGCGGTCTTCTTCGGTGCGGCCTTCTTGACCGCGGCCTTCTTGGCTGGTGCAGCTTTGGCCGGTGCCGCCTTGGCCGCTGCGCGCGGCGCAGCCTTCTTGGCCACCGTAGCCTTCACTGCCGATTTCGAGTTCGGCGAATGCGGACGGATATTGCCGTGGCTGCCGGCGTAGATCTTGCCCTTGCGTGTTTTCTTGTCGCCCTTGCCCATTTCGGTTCCTGGTCTGGTTGGTGGACCCGCGCAAGCCGCGCGGCTGCCGAAATGGTAACAGCGGGCGCAGTCCGCGCAATGCCCGCTTCAGCGCCCGTGATCAGACCCGGCGACATGCCCGGGTTCGTCGCACGCTGCGTCCGCATCAGCGCACTCGCTGGATTCGACCTGCACGGTGGCATGGCTGATCGAGAAACGTTCGCGCAACAGCCTCTGGATCGCAACGAGTGCATGTTGCGCATCGCCACCTTCGCGCAACCGCGCGTGCAGGGTCGCAACCCTGGAACCGGACGCCAGCTGCCACACGTGCAGGTGATGCACCTCGGTGACATCCGGATCAACGCCTGCCAGCGCAATCCTGATTTCATCCGGCGCCACACCCTCGGGCACGCCCTCCAGCAGGATGTGACCCGATCGCCGCAGCAATACGAAAGCGCCACGCAGGATCAACAGTGACACCAGCAACGACAACACCGGGTCGGCCCAGTTCCAGCCGAGGTAACGTACCAGCAACGCGGCGGCAACGGTGCCGATGGATCCAAGCAGGTCGCCGAACACGTGCAGGCGCGCGCCGGCGGCGTTGAGATTCCCGTGATCGTGCGCGTGCAGGCTGCGCAGCACCACGACGTTCACCAGTAGGCCGAGCACCGCCACCACCAGCATCACGCCGGACTCGATGTGGATCTGGTCGACGGCCCTCAGGCGGCGGATCGCCTCATAGGCAATCCCGAACACCAGCAGTACCTGCACCAGTGCGTTGACGAAACCCGCCAGCACTTCGATCCGCGCATAGCCGAAGCTGCGACGGGCGTCCGCCGGTTTCAAGGCGAACACGGCAGCAGCCCACGCCAGTGCCAGCGCGCCGGCATCCACCAGCACGTGCGCGGCATCGGCCAGCAAGGCCAGCGACCCTGACCACCAGCCGCCAATCGCTTCGGCGATCAGCAGCGCGCAGGTCAGGACGAAGGCAAGGCGAAACACGGCGTGGTTGCGTGTGCCCGGATGAACATCGTGGTGGGGGTGCTCGTGCGACATGCGCGCAGGCTAGGGAAATTCGCCCGCGTTACACAATCACCGGGCGCGCAGGCGCCTGGCGCCGATCAAGCCGGGGCGTCGGAACAGCTGCTGCAGTGATGTCGATGCGAAAGCACGAGGTTGGTCACGTGTGCACTCGCCACCAGCACTCCACCGGTCACCACGCTGGCCGTATGGATCACGACATGTGCATCAAGGTTGATCGCGACACCGAACAGCAACAGCGCAATGCCTGGCACCATCAGGAACAACGCATGCGGCCGATGGTGCCGCCGGTATGCCGTGAGGATGCTGGTTCCCGCAAGCGCAGCTGCGCAGGCCACGAACACACGCTCGAACGTGTGGCCAGCGAGAAACTCCAATCCGATCAGCGGCAACAGCGCAAGGACGAACGGCAAGAGCGCGCAATGCACGGCGCACAGCAGCGACGCGGTGGCGCCGACGCGATCGGCCAGCACGGCGAAACGACGCGGCGACACGGCCGGCGGCGGCATGGCGGCGAGTGTGGCGGCTGCTGTGGCGGGGACGGTGGCGATGGGCATGTCCAAGGGTGGCGTCTCGGCAAATCCGGATTCCGGAAGCGTGTGCGACAGCAGCGCGCACGGTTCCTTGTACCGTGTACGATATATTATAACATTTATTCGGACGCCGCCAAGATCGGCCTGCACGCCCACAGATCGTCAGGATTCAGGTGCGGGCGCAGCCCTTGCAGACGCCGTGCACTTCGAGGATCTGGGCCTTGGCGCGAAATCCGAAGCCCTCGGCCTGCTGCGCAATCATGTGCGCGATGGCGCCGTCGTCGCAAACTTCGATGGCGCTTTCGCACACATCGCAAATCAGGAACGGAACCTGGTGCGAATCGGCAGGGTGCTGGCAAAACACGAAAGAGTTGATCGATTCCAGCTTGTGGATGAAACCATTTTCGAGCAAGAAATCCAGCGCCCGGTAAACCGTGGGCGGCGCCGCGCCGGCATGGCTGTCGCGCAATGACTCCAGCAGATCGTAGGCCTTGACGGGCTTGCGCGCGTTCGCGACCAGGTCGAGCACCTCGCGCCGCAATGGCGTCAGGCGCAGGCCACGCGCGGCACACTCATGTTCCACTTCGCGCACGATGCCGGCGGCATCGTGGTGATGGTGGTGCGAATGTTTTGATGCCGTGCCCATGGCCTGATTCTACTGCCCTCGCGCGATCGGCGCGGTAACGACCACATGGGGGCGAACAGCGCGCAAAGCAATGCTTCATGGTCCCGCGCGCCAGCGCTCAGGATCGCCTGCCCTGCGCCAGCGACCGCGCATCCAGCCGCCGCCGTGCCGGCCCGTAACGCCCCGGTGGCAACACCCACAACGTGGCCCACGCAATCGGTCCCACCACCAGACCAAGCGTGACCCCGAGCGCGATGCGTCCGCGCCACCAGCCAAGGATCGCACCGATGACCGCACACGCGAGGGTGAACCAGATCAGTGGCCACCACGGCACCAGCGCCAGCGCGTTGTGCAGGATCTGCCAGAACGCGCCCGGCGCACCGGGGTCGACACCTTGCAGGAGTTTTTGCAGCAGGTCGTTCAATGCATTTGGGATTCGGGATTCGGGATTCGCGAAAAGCATACGCCTGTCACCCCCTTCCGCACAGGAAGGGGGCCGCCGCGAAGCGGCGGGGGGATGCCGCTGCGCGCCACAAAAGCCATCCCCCTCAATCCCCCTTCGCAAGCGAAGGAGGACGCAATTCATTGCGTTGCACGTTCCATCGCATCCTCGATGCGCTGCAGCGCCAGGTCGCGCCCGGCCAGGCAAACCGTATCCTCGATGGCAGGGGACACGGCGGTACCGGTCATCGCGACACGCAGTGGCTGTGCCACCTTGCCCATGCCGATGCCGCGCACGGTCGCAACTTCCCCCACCAACGCGTGAATCGAAGCCGGCGACCAATCCTCCAGCGCTCCCAGCCTGACATGCAGCGCACGCAGCACGTCAGTTGCGCCGTCCGCGCGCAGGTGCTTGGCGACGGCTTTTTCGTCCCACGTTTCGATCGGCGCGTACCAGATGCGCGCCTGCTCCGCCATCGCTTTCAGGGTCTGGGCACGCTCGCGCAGCGCCACCACGACCTGCGCCGGATCGGGACCGTGCGCAACATCCAGCCCGAGCCGCTGAAGGTGCCAGGCCAGTTCCTTGCCGAGCTCGGCGGGATCGCCCGCCTTCAGATAATGCTGGTTCAACCAGCCCAGCTTGGCAAAATCGAAACGCGCAGCGGAGTGGTTGACATCGGCGATGTCGAACAGGCCGATCATTTCCCGAATGGAGAAAATTTCCTGGTCACCGTGTGACCAACCGAGCCGCGCCAGGTAATTCAACACGGCATGCGGAAGGTAGCCATCTTCGCGATACTGCATCACTCCAACCGCGCCGTGGCGCTTGGACAGCTTGTGCCCGTCGGGCCCGAGGATCATCGGCAGGTGCGCGAAGCCGGGGACCGGCGCGCCAAGCGCCTCGTACAGATTGATCTGGCGCGGCGTGTTGTTGACGTGGTCATCGCCACGAATTACCTCGGTGATGCCCATGTCGAGATCGTCCACCACCACCGCGAAGTTGTAGGTGGGAAAGCCGTCCGAGCGCACCATCACGAAGTCATCGAGCTCGGCATTGGCGATCTCGATCCGCCCCTTCACCTTGTCCTCGAACACCACGCTGCCCGCTTGCGGATTCCGGAAGCGCAGCACGCGATTGGGATCATCGCGACAAGGCAGCTTCGCGTCGCGCGCCCGGCCGTCGTAGCGCGGCTTCTCGCTGCGCGCTTTCATGGCCTCGCGCATCGCGTCCAATTCTTCCCTGGACTCATAGGCCCAATAGGCCTTGCCTGCTTCCTGCAGCTGCTGCGCAACTTCGCGGTAACGCTCCATCCGCTGCGTCTGGTAGAACGGCCCTTCGTCCGCATCGAGACCCAGCCAATGCAGGCCGTCGAGGATCGCCTGCACGGCGGCAGCCGTGGAACGCTCGTGGTCGGTGTCCTCGATCCGCAGGATGAATTGTCCGCCGCGATGGCGCGCCTCCAGCCAGCAGTACAACGCTGTGCGGGCACCACCAATGTGCAGGAAACCGGTGGGGCTTGGGGCGAAGCGGGTGCGGAAGGTCATCGCGAATCGCAATCCGAACAGAATCGGCTATTTTAGCCGCAACCTTGGCGGGCATTTCGACGCGGACTGACGCGAGTATTGTCGAACGAATCCGAGCCCATCCGCGTTTATCCGCATCAATGGTCCCGTGAGGACTGGTAGCAGGGAGCTCACACCCCATGATCAAGCGATGACTGAGCCCTCCCGCAAGCCGGTCCGCGAACGGCGCGCGATCACGATGCTGTGGCCCTACATCCGCCATTATCCCGGCAGGATGCTGATCGCAGCAGCGTTCCTGGTGATCGCCAAGATCGCCACGGTGTGGGTACCGGTGGCCTTCAAGGACATCGTCGACCAGCTCGATCCACGCATCGCAGTGCTGGTGGTGCCGATCGCCCTGATCGCCCTGTACGGCACGCTGCGCCTGATCGGTGCACTGTTCGGGCAGCTGCGCGACAGCGTGTTCGAACGGGTCAGCCAGCGCGCGATGCGCAGCTCCGGCCTCGATGCCTTCCGGCACCTGCACCGGCTCTCGCTGCGCTTCCACCTCGATCGCCACACCGGCGGCATCGGCCGCGACATTTCGCGCGGCACCCGCGGCGTGTACAACCTGCTCGGCTGGGTGGTGTTCAACATCATCCCCACCCTGTTCGAGATCGTGGTGGTGATCGTGTTGCTGCTCGGGCATTTCGACTGGCGCTTCGCGGTTGTGACGCTGGTGACGATGCTGCTCTATATCGCCATCACCATCTGGATCACCGAGTGGCGCACCGCTGGCGTGCGCGCGATGAACGAGGCCGAGAGCCTCGCCAACGCGCGTTCGATCGACAGCCTGCTCAACTATGAGACTGTCAAGTACTTTGGCAACGAGGAATTCGAGGCCAACCGCTATGACGCGGATCTGCGCCGCTACGAAGACGCGGCCGTGAAGACCGAGTCCTCGCTGGCCGTGTTGAACGGCGCCCAGGCGCTGGTGATCGCGCTCGGCCTGACCGCGTTGATGGCAATGGCGGCCATGGGTGTGGTGGCACACAAGTTGTCGGTGGGTGACATCGTGATGGTCAACGGCTGGTTACTGCAGCTCGCGATCCCGCTCAACATGCTGGGCTTCACCTGGCGCCAGATCAAGCAGGGCGTGATCGACATGGAGCATATGTTTGCGCTGCTGGACGAGCACGCCGAGGTTTGCGATGCACCCGAAGCCCCGGTGCTGCATGTGCGCGGCGGCGCGGTCCGCTTCGAACACGTTTCGTTCTGTTACAACCCGGATCGTGCCATTCTCGACGACATCGACTTCACCATCCCGCCGGGGCAAACGCTGGCCGTGGTCGGCGCAACCGGCGCCGGCAAATCGACACTTTCACGCCTGTTGTTCCGTTTCTACGATGTCACGGATGGGCGCATCACGATCGACGGGCAAGACATTCGCGAGGTGACGCAGGAGAGCCTGCGCGCAGCCATCGGAATCGTGCCGCAGGACACCGTGCTGTTCAACGACACAATCTTTTACAACATCGCCTACGGCCGCACCGACGCCAGCCGCGAGGAAGTCGAAGCCGCGGCCCGCGCCGCGCACATCCACGACTTCGTGGTGTCGCTGCCGCAGGGGTACGAATCCACCGTTGGCGAGCGCGGCCTGAAGCTCTCCGGCGGCGAGAAGCAGCGCGTTGCGATCGCCCGCGCGCTCTTGAAGAACCCGGCCATCCTGGTCTTTGATGAAGCCACGTCCGCACTGGATACGCGCACCGAAAAGATCATCCAGAAGGAATTGGCCGAAATCGCCCGCAGCCGCACCACGCTTATCGTTGCGCACCGCCTTTCGACCATCATCGAGGCTGACCGCATCCTGGTGCTGGACCATGGACGGGTGGTCGAGAGCGGCACCCATGCGGCCCTGCTGGCCAACGGCGGACGCTACGCCGCATTGTGGACCTTGCAGGCGCAGCAACCCGCCGAAGCGCCGGCGGCCTCGCTTGACGTGTAACCAATGTTCACCACTTGGCACGCGTCGTGGCGCCGGACAATGCGTAAACTTTGTTCGTGCCGGGATTTCCGGCACGCGTAATGCAGGTTCCCAGCGAACCCTTTGTAGGGCATTCAAAAGGAATGCTGACATGCAAGGCATCGACAACATGACACTCGAATCGAAATCGGCGGATTCGCCACGCACCACGGCAGCAGGCCTAGAAACCTGGCTCACCGGCATGGACAACGCGCCGGGAACGATCGTCGATATCCCGGCAGCAGCGGAGCCCATCGCACCAATCGGCCCAGTCAATGCGGCCGAAGCGATCGTGCTCGGAACCCTGCCGAGCGCACGCAAGCTGGTCGGCATCGACGGTGCCGAGTTGGTGGTCGACCCCGAAATGAACGCCTACTACTTCGAATCCACGTTGCTGAAGCCGCTCGAATCACTGCTGCAACAGCCGACCACGAATTGGACGCCGGTGTACTCCGAGGCGTTGAAGAGCGTGCGTGCGGCCCAAGCCGCGCAGCCGCTGGAACGCCTGCGCTGGATAGCCGGGCTGGTCGCGACTCCGGGCATCCTCGGCCGTCGCCTGGTCAGCGGTGCGCGCTACAAACTGGCACGCTGGCCCGAAACCGAACGCGAATTTCCGCGCCACTTCCGCATTGCCAAGGCGATGTCGAAGGATCCAGCGACCATCGAGGAAATCGCCACCACATCGGGCACGTCGCTGGAAGAAGTCACCGACTATGTCAATGCCTGCCACGCCGCTGGCCGTCTGGACGACACGCACAGCAGCAGCCAGGCAGTCCCGGTCCCGCCGCCTGCGGAGACACGGACCAAGGGTCGCCTGATGGCATTGTTCGCGCGCTAGGCGACCACACGAAGACTTTCACGAGGCCGCGTGGAGCGATCCGCGCGGCCATTTCATTTGACGTGGATGGTGATCCATCGGACGACCCAGCCAGGCTTGGGCTGTACGCCATCGCAAGGCAATCGCACGCGACGCCCTCGGCAATCGGGCGCGTGATACGAATCACGCATGCATGTAGCCGCTGCAGTGTGGCGCGCCCGACTGGAATCGAACCAGCAACCGTCGGCTTAGAAGGCCGATGCTCTATCCGATTGAGCTACGGGCGCGTAGGACAGATTCTCGCATCGAACACGCCGTTGCGCGAACATCGCCGGAAGTCGCGGGCGCGCCATAACGGGCACCACCTGCCGCAGCCCGGCAAGACCTGCTCGCCCAAGGGGGCGCGGCTGGCGTGGCAGCCCCACACGGCAGCGCGCGTTCTGCTGCAACAGATCGGGGACGAATGGATTCTTGTCGCGAGCCGAACCGAAGCGGCGATCACGGACGATCGCACGACCGTTGGGGCAGAGCCGACCGAATAGTACGCGCAACCTATTGAAATTGCGATTGCGAGAACATCGACCATTCGCCTAGTACCGACAAAGTTACCGCACGCCGCGTTCGATGGTTGCGACTGCGTCTTTGCGGCGTGTTCGCCGCCTCGATTCCATCCTTGTGTATTTTCGGCGGGGACAGCGGGGACCTCGGGGACGTGGCTCTGCGCTTGAGTTTCAGCGTCCCCATCGCGCACGGGCACCTTGGGGACATGGGGACAAACGTATCAACTACCTGACCGTGGCGTCAATCGAAGTACAGTAGCGCCCGGCCCAAGGATGGCGGGCACAGTCGCTTCAAGTGGTAGGCGTCGGCACACTCTGCTGCAGCTGCTGGATCCTTGCGCTGTACGCCGCGCGCAGGCAGGCGACGTCAGCCTGACAGGTGTTCCGGCCGCGAATCCACGCGCGTTGCGCGTCGCGCACCGATTGATCGGCGGCGTAGTTTGTTCGCGAGTAATAGAGGATTGCCATTTGCCGATCGATCTCGCTCAGGTCCGCATTGCTGCAAACCGCGAGAGCCGTTGCGCTGGTCGCCTTGTTGCAGTCGAACGATGGGCCTGCCGTCTTCGCGATCACGGCCTGCAATACCGGGGACACACTGGCGCCGGCTGCCGGAGGCGCCGCAATGCTCGCTGGCGGCGTCGGCGATGACGATGGTTCGCTGGGCGCTGTCGCCGTCGTCGGTGCGGCGCTTGACGAAGACACGGGTAAGGAATCAGGATCCGGCACGAACGTTGCAGCGATCGACGCGGTTGTTGCTGCTGGCGATGTAGAAGTCGCGTCAGGCGGGGCGACCGCCTGATCGCCGCCACCCACTGACGCCGCGCTGGCGATTGCGTCGTCGCCCGGCTGTGGTGAGCTCGGTGGACTAGGCGCCCCTGCACCCGCATCGCTCGAATCAACGTTGCGAATGTCCATCGTGCAAACCTTACTGAGGTCGGGGAACCCAAGGGGGCCGTCGCAGGTATGCCCCAGCACCATCATGAGGTTCTTCTGCGCCGTGTCATTGGGCCACACTCGACCCGAACAAACGGGTCCGCTGCGGACCTCACCGCCTTGCGGGTTGCGCAAGCTGACATCGATGCATTGGGAGCCAGGCGTCCATCCGGTGTTCGTAAATTGGCATTGACCGTCGCCGGCGCCATTCACCTGACAGCTCGCCTCGAGGTTCTGCCCAATCTCCAATGGCGGAACGAACCAAACCGCCGCGAGGATGGCCAACGCGACCA
>DZCM01000062.1 GCA_022730295.1 Rhodanobacter sp.
TCATCACGCGGTACAGGCGCCAGTCCAGCATCGCATCGAAATGCACCGCCGGCCATAGCCACAGGTAAATCAGGCCGACGAAGATGAAGGCCGCGACGAACGGATGCAGCAACACGTTCAGCAACCAGCGGATCGGCGCCCACTGCAACACGGGCCGCAGCCAGTGCGTGCGGAAGCGCACCGGCAAGCCGCGCCGCATCGTCACACCCGGATAGGCCAGCGCAATCAGGAAGGGCCCAAGGTGATGCAAGCCCAGATGCTGCAGGCGGTGCACGAAAAATTCGTGCTCGGCGTAGTAATCGAGGTGCGTGTGCAAGCCGGTGTAGATCACCGCGAGGCCCAACCAGAACAGCAGGCGGCGATGCCAAGGCGCGGTCACCGGTGACCGCCGCGCACCGCGCCAATACAGCCACACGGCGAGCGCGAACACGATCACCACGGTCACCGAGGGTTCCCAGGGGATCCACCAGCGCAGGAAATCCATCAGCAGATACACGGCATCACTCGACACACGACCTGACATGCCACGCGCCGGCTGGCGCGTGACGACCTGATATGACAACACAACCGGTCCGCGATCGCCAGCGCAGGTGCCAAGCGCGAATCAAACCGGGCCGCCCGCCTGCTCGCGCAGCGCCAGCGAATCGATGAACGGCGGGATGTCTTCGGCGGGCAAGGGCCGCGCGTACAGGTAACCCTGCACGCGCTCGCAGCCGAACTGCTCCAGCAGGGTTTGCTGTTCGAGGGTCTCCACACCCTCGGCGACCACATCGAGTCCGAGGCTGAGGCCCAGGGAAACAATCGACTGCACGATCGCGCGGTCACCCACCTCGGTCATCAAGTTGCGTACAAAAGTGCGGTCGATCTTGATCTGGCTGACCGTCAGGCGTTTCAGTGATTCCAGGTTCGAATAACCGGTACCGAAATCGTCCACGGATACGCGTAGTCCACGGGCTGTCAGGTCAGCAACGGCGGACGCCCCGCCCTCGGCGTCCTGCACCAAATGCCGTTCGGTGATTTCCAGCATCAGGTCGGAAGTGCTTACGCCATGCGCCAGCATGGCCGACGCGAGGTGTTCCTGGAAGCGTCCGGGTACGCGCAGTTGCATGCCGGAGACGTTGATCGAGACGTAGAAGCCGGCCATGCCGGCCTGTTTCCAGACTTCAATCTGGCGGCATGCGGCGCTGATGACCCAAGCGCCGATCGGCTCGATCAGGCGGGTTTCTTCGGCCACCGCGATGAAGGTATTGGGTCCAACCAAGCCGGCGCCGGGACGATTCCAGTACAGCAATGCCTCGAAACCGGCCACGCGCCGCGACTGCACGTTCACGATCGGCTGGTAGTGCAGCACGAATTCATCTGCGGTCACCGCGGCACGCAATGCGGCCTGCAGTTCGTGGCGCCAGCTCACCGCCTCGCCCATCCACGGCTGGAAGCGCTGCACGCTGTGGCCGCCTTCGGCCTTGGCCCGGAACAAGGCGGTGTCGGCCACGCGCATCAGGTTCTCGGCATCAGCCGCATCATCCGGAAACACGCTGAAGCCGGCGCTGGCGGCAACATCCAGCAAGCGCCCTTCGGTTTCGACCGGTTTGCACATTTCTTCGATCAAGCGCCGCGCGAGTCCCTGCGCTGCATGGGCGTCGGTGTTGGGCAACAGCAACAGGAATTCGTCACCGCCGAAACGGCACAGCACGTCATCCTCGCGGATGCCTTCGCCGAGCCGTTGCGCCACCACGCAGATCACTTCGTCACCCACGCTGTGGCCCGCGGTATCGTTGATCTCCTTGAAATTGTCGAGGTCGAAGAACACCACCGCCAGCGGCTGGCCGGCGTGGCGCGCGCGCGCCAGCGCCAGCTCGAACTGCGAGCGCAGGTGTGTGCGGTTGGGCAAACCGGTGAGGGTGTCGAAATAGGCAAGGTGACGGATCCGCGCCTGCGCGTACTTCAGCTCGGCCGCGTCGGTGCACACATGGATGCGAAAGATCGGCGATCCGGCTTCGTCCTGCACCGCCACCACCGATGTCTCCAGGCTCTTGCTCTCGCCACTGCGCTTGCGCCACGCGAGGTCGCCACTCCAGGTACCGGCGTCGCGCAGCACGGCTTCCGCACGCGTTCCGGCATCGCCGAGAATCAGCACATCCTGCAGCGGCCGGCCTTCGAGTTCTTCACGGATATAGCCAGCCATGTCCAGGAACGCGCCATTGACCGAGACGATGCGGCCATGCGCATCACTGATCACGATGCAGTCGCTGCCGGCTTCGAACACACTCGCGGCGAGGCGCAATTGGCGTTCAGTGCCAAGCCGCTCGGTGATGTCGGTATACGAACCCCCCACCCGCAGCGGTGTGCCGTCGTCCGCGTAACGGGTCACGCAGCGCGCGAGGATCGTCAAGGTCCGCCCGTCGCGCGAGCGCATGCGCATCACCCGGCGCAATTCGTCGGTGCGGCGCGCCGCCATGTGGGCGTACAAGATCCCGCGCGCGCGTTCGTAGTCTTCCGGCAACACGATGCGCTGGAGGTCTTCGGGCCCGCCGAGTTCACCCTCGGCGTAGCCCAGCATCTGGTGGACGCGCGGCGAGAAGAAAATGCGGCGTGCCGGCACGTCGAAATCGAAGATGCCGTCGTTGGCGCCTTCCGCGACCAGCATGTAACGCTCGCGGCTGATGGCAAGTTCGCGGGTGATTCGCTGTTGCCGGCGCAACGACCAGGCCGCCAGCACACTGCTGGCAAGCGCCACCACGCTGGCAACGACAAGCAGGATCAGGTTCACGCGCAGCTTCGCCCTCTGGCGCCCCGGCCCTCACCGGTTCGCGATGCCACAACACCTCCCCCATTGCACCCGCACACCGCAGGCGCTTCCCGAAAGCTTAGCCGATCCGCTGGAACACGTAACCGCCGGCCCGGATCACTGGCGCGGCCAACCAGTGGTCCGCCAACAGGAACGCGAACAGTGCGATCAAATAGATGATGGAGTAGCCGAACGCACTCATCGCGAAACGTTCGTCGGGCGGGCGCAGCAGGCGGACCGCGTAGTACAGATAGGCGATGCCGAGCACCGCAGCACCACCGAGATAGAGCAGACCGCTCATGCCGGTGAGATAGGGCAGCAGGCTCGCCAGCACCAGGATGATGGTGTAGGCCAGTACATGCCAGCGGGTGTATTCGACGCCGTAGACCACCGGCAACATCGGGATGCAGGCACGCCGGTAGTCCTCGCGCCGGAAGATCGCCAGCGACCAGAAGTGTGGTGGCGTCCACGCAAACACGATCAGCACCAGCAACAGGCCGTAAGCCCAGTCAACGCGTGATTGCATGCCGGTGACGGCGGCCCAGCCGAGCAGCGGCGGAATGGCGCCGGCGAGGCCGCCGATCACGATGTTCTGCGGGGTCGCGCGCTTCAGGAACGCGGTGTAGATCACCGCGTAGCCGATCAGGCCAATGAAGGTAAGGAGCGCGGTCGGCCAGTTCACCAGCAGCGCCAAGACCAGCATCGCGGCGACGCCGAGCGCCAGCGCAAACACCAGCACCTGGCGCGAGGTCAGGGTGCCGGTGACCAGCGGCCGGTGCGCGGTACGCGCCATCACCCGGTCGATGCGCTGGTCGATCAACTGGTTCAAGGCCGCGGCCGAGGACGAGGCCATCCAGATGCCCAGCGTGCCGAACACCAGCGCCCGCCACGGCGGCAGGTTGGGCGCGGCGAGGAACATGCCGATCAGCGCGGTAAACACCAACAGCGCAACGATGCGTGGCTTGGTGGCGGCGAGGTATTGGCTGGCGAGCGTGGTCATTGCTTCCATTGTACGAGCGCCGGGAGGCGCGACACAGGATCGCAAAAACCCAGATCGCAAAAACCCAACACGCCGGGCGCGGCTTCCGCCGCTCCTACCGGGAGCGCTCGAGCGTGGCGAGCGCGTGGCTGCGGGCCAGCAGCGTCACCACCGCGAACAGCAGCAGCGCCGCGCCCGCGGTGTGCGCGACCGCAATCCACAGCGGCACGCCGAGGGTCACGTTGCCGATGCCGAGCAGCACCTGCACGACCAGCAGCACCGTCAGCGCGGCGGCATGCCGGCGCATGCCGGCAGCACCGGCCTTGTGTGCCAGCCAAAGCAGGTACACGAACACCACCACCGCGCCCAGGCGGTGCACCATCTGGATCGCGGTGCGCGCGGTGGCATCGAGGATGCCGCCCTGATAGTCCACCCCGATGTGACGCAGCAGGATGAAGGCATGCTGGAAATCCATCGCCGGCCACCAGTGGCCGAGGCACTGCGGAAACGCGGACGCACCCACGCCGCAGGCGAGCGCGGCATAGTTGGTGGAAGTCCAGCCGCCAAGAAAGATTTGGCAGGACAACAACAACAAGCCGACGGCAACCGCGGGCAGCAGTTGCGCGCCGCGCGCACTTCTCTCATCGCGCAATGACAAGCGCCACGCCAGCCACGCGAGCAACGCAAACGTCAGCATGCCGCCGAGCAGGTGCCCGGTCACCACCAGCGGCAGCAGCAGCCAGGTCACTGTCCACATCCCCAGCAGCGCCTGGAAGCACACCACGGCGAGTGCCAGCACCGCGATGCGGCGCCAGCCGCCGCCGCGCCAGAACAACGCAATGCCCAGCAACAAAGTTTCGCCGAGCGCGGCGATGATGCTCGATGACACATAGCTTTGCTGCATGTACAGCGGGATGCCGATGCCGATCAGGACCACCGCGGCGATCACCAGCGCGAAACGGCGCCGGGTCGCAAACGTCGCCGCCAGCGCTTCGATGAGCACCAGCACCCCCAGGGTTCCAGCGAGAAAACGATGGACCTGCTCGCGCCAGGCGCGGTGGGTTTCGACCGGCCGTTCGGGGAACGCCTGATCGGCCTTGACCACCGCCGCCGGTTTGACCGGCCAGGTGACGTGGCCGTAGCAGGTCGGCCAGTCCGGGCAGGAAAGACCTGCATTGGACAGCCGCACGAACGACCCGAACGCGATCAGGCAGAAACAGAATACGCAGGCCACCCAGGCCAGGGTGCGCAGCGGCAAGGACACTGTCTGCATCAGTGCACCACCTTGTTCAAATCCTTACGCAAACCGGCCGGATCGAAATTCGCGGCATAGCGCGTCAGGGCCTTGCCGGTCGGTGTCACCAGCACGGCACTGACCGAATCGCGCGCATCGGTACGCAAATCGTCCAGCGTGGTCGACGGCGTGGTGGCGAGCGTCCAGACCTTCTCGAAACCCTTTGCCGCAACGCCGGATGGTGGCGCACCGAGATACAGCAAGCGCAGATTGCCGGCATGCTGGCCCAGGGAAATCCTGGCGCGATTCACCAGGTCGAGTTGGCGCAGGCAGTGCCCGGCGCAATCGGAACCGGGCAGCGCGACCAAGGTCCACACCGCATCGCGGTTGGCAAAGGTGAACGGCTTGCCATCCGCCAGCCACACCGGCATGCCGGCCAGATCACGCTCCGGCCGGATGCGCTCGCCGTAGCTGCGGCCATGCGGCATCCAGCCGCTCCAGGTCATGCCCAGCATCCCGACAATCGGCAACACGAAGATCGCCACGATCAGTCCCGCCTGCAGGCGGCGTCGGTTGCGAAGATCCATGGGTTCTATTCCTGTTCGTCGTCGGGTGTGTCATCGCGCTTCACGCGATGCAACACGAAAAACATCACCACCGCCGCGATCGCGAAACTGAACCACTGCAACGCGTAGGCACGGTGCCGTTCGGGCGGCATCACGTTGTCGGTCCAGCTGCGTATGTATGCGCTGCCCGGATCGGGATCGGTCAACAATACATGCGGATAGATGCTTGCGTGCAAGTCCGCCGCGATTTCCCCCGGGTCGATCCATGTCACCAGCTTGGGCCAGGTCGTTTCCCGCACCAGCGGGTTGCCGCCCAGTTTCAAACCCGGCAATGGCGGTGGCGCGTAGATTCCCGCAAGCGTCACGGTGTGCTCCGGGATTGGCGGCAAATCGGGCAACATGGTGGAATCCGGACCCATCTTGGCAAGAAATCCCAGGTCCACCAGCAGCAACCTGGTCGATCCCTCGGGCTTGAACGGCACAAATACCATCACCCCCAGCCGGTCCGCGCGCATCTGGTTGTCGAGCATATACGTCCGTGCGCCATCAAATGTCCCGGTGACCTTCAGGTGCGGGTACGTCCCGGGTCGATGGCTGGCGAGCGCGCTGGCCAGATCGACCAGCGGCGCATCGGCGGCGTGATGGAAGCGCGCCAGCACGATTTCCTTGTAGGCCGCACGCCGGAGTTGCCAGACCCCAAGTACGCAAAACAGCGCGACGCCGCAGAGGGTCAGCAGTACCGCGAACACGCTGGGCCGGCGCATGCGCATCATGCCGTGCCCGCAGTCGCATGGCGCCGCGGCGTTATACTCCATCTTTCCGCACGCGCCAGACCCATGTCATTCACCACCCTGTACAAGATCGTTCTGGTCATCGTTTTTCTGGTGGTGATCTTCGAACTGGGTCAGGCGCTGTATTTCATGATGACCGATCAGCCCGGCAGCAACCGCACGGTGTGGGCCTTGACGCGCCGCGTCGCCTTCTCGATCCTGCTGATCATCCTGATCATCATCGGCATCGTCACCGGTGTCCTGCACCCGCACGGCGTCTACGTGCGCTGACTCGGGAGCCGGCGTCGCGCCGGCCAGAGTGCTGCCAAGCTGCCTCAGGCATCCGTGATTTTGTTCGCCCCCTTGAGTCAAGGCGGCGGCAAATCCATTGCGTTGCAACGGATTTGCGGGGGTTGAAGGGGCATGACCACCCATTCGAGGCCTGAATCGCCCGGGGCCATTCGCCTTCCTACAAGATATACACGAACAGAAAGAGGCACAACCAGATCACGTCCACGAAATGCCAGTACCACGCCACCGCCTCGAACGCGAAGTGATGTTCGCGGTCGAAGTGCCCGCGCGCGCAGCGCAGCCACATCACGATCAGCATGATGGTACCAAGCGTGACGTGCAGTCCGTGGAAGCCGGTGAGGATGTAGAACGTCGCGCCATAGATGCCGCTGTGCAGCGTCATGTTGAGGTGGACGTAGGAATCCCAGTACTCGTGCACCTGCAAGCCGAGGAAGGTTGCACCCAGCAGGATGGTCAGGCCGAGGAAGCCGATCAGGCGCTTGCGGTCGCCGGCACGCAGGGCATGGTGCGCGATGGTCAGGGTGATACTCGATGACAGCAGCAGCAACGTGTTGATCAGCGGGATGCCCCAGGGGCCGGTAGCCGTGAATGCGCCACCTATCGCTTCCGGACCATTGGTCGGCCATGCCGCCGAGAAACCCTGCCAGATGTAATCGTTGGTCAGGACACCCTTGTCGCCCACCCCGCCAAGCCACGGCACCACGAAAGTGCGGACGTAGAACAAGCCGCCGAAAAATGCCGCAAAGAAAAACACCTCGGAGAAGATGAACCAGGTCATGCCCATCCGGAACGAGGTATCGACCTGCGAGTTGAAATTGCCCTTCATCGACTCGCGGATCACGTTGCCGAACCAACCGAACATCATGCCGATGATGGTCAATGCGCCGACCGCCAGGATCACCTGACCCGCGATGTCGTGGCCGTTCAGCCAGTTCGCTGCCCCGAGCATGAACAGGAACATGCCGATCGTGGCGATGATCGGCCAACGGCTCTTGTGCGGGACGTAATAGACGTTGGCGTCGGGTTGGCTCATGGGAAGCATTCCGGTGTTTGACGTGTCTGTCGATTGGTTTTCGAGTCAGCGGCCCGGGGGAACCCAGTTGGAAATCCCCACGAAGTGCCCCTGTACCAGGCTGGCGATGAAAAACGCGGCCGCGATCGCGGCGATGATCCACGCCGTGCGGCGCGCCGCGGCCTTGCGCCGTTCCAGTCCTTCCATGGCGGCATCGGCCCGGTCCTGCACCGGCTTGTCCGCTTTTTCGTCAGTTTTGGAAGCATGGACCATGCGCATCTTTCATCGAAGCCTGCTGATGTGAAAAGTCAGGGCATGAAAGCCCGTTCCGATCTTTCAAGTTCGCGAGCGTTGCAGCAACGCCTTGCTTGAACGGAACAGCGACCATGGATGATCGCAAAAAATCAATGACTGGTATCCCCATGCGCCAGCTGACTGTCGTCGATGACCGGCGGCAGCGTGAAGCTGTGATGGGGCGGCGGCGATGGCAGCGTCCATTCGAGTCCGTAGGCATGGTCCCAGACCCGCGCCGTGGCCTTCTGCTTCGAGAAGAACACGCAGTGGATGACCACGCCCACGAAAATCAGCTGGGTCGCACCAAACCAGAAACCGCCGATCGAGGAAACCATGTTCCAGTCGGCGAACGCCACGTTGTAGTCGGGCATGCGGCGCGGCATGCCGGCCAAGCCGAGGAAATGCTGCGGAAAGAACAGCACGTTCACCGAAATCACGCTCGACCAGAAATGCAGCTTGGACCAGAAGTTGGAGTACATGTGGCCCGACCACTTGGGCAGCCAGTAATACACCCCGGCGATGATCCCGAACAAGGCGCCACCGACCAGCACGTAGTGGAAGTGCGCGACGATGAAGTAGGTCTGGTTGTATTGGAAGTCGGCCGGCACCAACGCCATCATCACGCCGGAAAACCCGCCGATCGTGAACAGCACGATGAAGGCGATCGCCCACAGCATCGGCACCTCGAAACTGAGCGAACCGCGCCACATCGTGGTAACCCAGTTGAAGACCTTCACGCCGGTCGGCACCGCGATCAGCATGGTCGAGTACATGAAAAACACCTCGGCGCCGAGCGGCAGGCCGACCGTGAACATGTGGTGCGACCACACGATGAACGACAGGAAGGCGATGCTGGCCGTCGCATAGACCATCGCCTTGTAACCGAACAGCGGCTTGCGCGAAAAAGTCGGCACGACCTCCGAAATGATGCCGAACGCAGGCAGGATCATGATGTACACCTCGGGATGCCCGAAGAACCAGAACACATGCTGGTACATCACCGGATCGCCACCACCCGCGGCATTGAAGAAATTGGTGCCGAAGAAACGGTCGAACAGCATCATCGTCACCGCGCCGGCCAATACCGGCATGACCGCGATCACCAGGAACGAGGTGATCAGCCACGACCAGCAGAACATCGGCATCTTCAGAAGATCGAGCCCGGGCGCGCGCAGGTTGAGGATGGTGGCGATGATGTTGATCGAACCCAGGATCGAACTTATGCCCATCAAGTGGATCGCGAAGATCATGAAGGCGATCGAACTGCCGCCTTCCAGGACCAGCGGCGGGTACATCGTCCAGCCGGCGGCCGGTGCCCCGCCCGGCATGAAGAAGGTCGAAAGCAGCAACGCGAATGCGAATGGCAGGATCCAGAACGACAGGTTGTTGAGGCGCGGCAATGCCATGTCGGGCGCGCCGATCTGCAGCGGGATCATCCAGTTGGCGAGGCCGACGAAGGCCGGCATGATCACGCCGAAGATCATCACCAGGCCGTGCATCGAAGTCAGTTCGTTGAAGAAATAGGGTTGCATCAGCTGCAGGCCCGGCTCGAACAGCTCGGCACGTATGAGCATCGCGAAGCCGCCGCCCACGAACAGCATCAGGAACGAGAACAACAGGTACAACGTGCCGATGTCCTTGTGATTGGTGGACATGAACCAGCGCTCGAAGAAGCTCTGGCGGTGTTCCTCGTGATGGATGGCTTGCGCTGTGCTGGACATGGTGCGGATCCTCTGGAATGCCTTGTGCTACGCGAACCTCTGTGCTGCATCAACCTTTTGCCGGGCCCGGTTTTGACGGCGTCACCTCGGCGGTACGCGCCGCCTTGTCGAGCGTGACCGGGTTTTCCTGCGCACTCAGCCACGCGTTGAACTGCGCGCGCGGGAGCACCTTGACCACCACCGGCATCGCGCTGTGATCCTGCCCGCACAGCACGTAACACTGGCCGCGGTAGATGCCGGGCTTGTCAACCTTGGCCCAGGCGTCGTTCATGATGCCGGGGATGGCATCGCGCTTGGTCGCGAAATCGGGCACCCACCAGCCGTGGATCACGTCGCCGCCGGTGATCAGGAAGCGCACCTTGACGCCGGCCGGGATCACCAGCGGATGGGTCACGTCGAGCAGGTAATCGTGGTCGCCGTTCTTCGAGACGACGCTGTACGGGCTGACGCCTGAACCGAGCTGGCGCGCGGTATTGCTGTCCCAGGCGAGGCGCGACCAGATCGTCGGCACCTTGGTCACGGGCTTGCCGTCGTAACTGACATAGTCGTAACGCCACAACCATTGGTAGCCGGTGACCTTGACGGTCATCTGCGATCCGGTGGTGTCGTAGATATCGCGGGTCAGGAAGGTCGCCGGCAGCGCCAGGCCAATCAGGATCAGCACCGGCACCAGCGTCCAGATGAATTCGAGCTTGCTGCTGTGGTTCCAGGTGGCCGCGACCGCGCCCCTGGATTTGCGGAAGCGGATGATCGCGATGAACATCGCGCCGAACACGACGATGCCCAGCGCCACGCACACCCACAGGGCGACCATGTGCAGGTCCCAGATGTCGTGCGAAATCCTGGTGGCGCCCTTGCGGAGATTCATCTGCCAGGGGACCGGATCGGCGACGGCAGTCAGTGTCGTCAGCAAGCCGCTGCCGGCGACCGCCATCCCCGTGACCCACCGCTTGCAATTGCTGAAACTCATCGTCATCACACCCCAGGAAAGATTCGAATAACCCGACACGCCCCGCTCGTACCAGTCAAGCTTTTGCCTCCACAACCCTCGTCAAACCGCTGCCTTGCATCAGTTTGACCGCCCCCTGGACTCAACCGCCCACTTGACTCAAGGGGGCAGGATGCAAAGGTTGAAACGCCTCGCAACCTTTCAGTTTTCGCGCCAGCCACTGCGGCCGGACAACGAAGTTCTCAACCATTGCGACAATTGCATCCGTTCATCGTCGCCGAGGCAAGTTCCCACTTCCTGTTCGCGCCCTTGCGCCTTCAACACCACGTGGCGATGGCCGTCGCCGCGCTCCTGTAATTGCACCCGCGTCCACGCCACCGGAAACGTGGTGGCCGCACGGCCTCCAGCAGGCAACTGTTCGATACGGACCTGATCCGTATCCAGGGTGATGCGCTCCCTGCGCTCCCCGCTGCGCCACACTGCCCAGAACGCGATCACCAAAACCGGGATCTCGAGCAACGTGAACAGCGGCGCAAACACGTTGCCGCTCCACGCGGCGAAGGCCGCCACCAGCAATGCCGCGCTGCCCAACTCCCACAACAACCGCCGGAACTGGTCGCGGCTCAGCGACCGGTTGGGCGCCAGCAGCAACGTCAGCTGCCCGGAATCGGCAGCGACCGGTGAGCGTGTGATCATGGTCATTCACAGTACTGCAACCGCAGGGATCATAAAGCCGTCCGGCCACAGCGGCAAGGTAATCGTTGCAGCGCGGGCACTGCCGACACTTGCGGCAAGTCATTGGATGCGCGCGCATCCGGACGTACAATGGACAGTCCGGTTCCGGGTTGTCCTCGATGACTGCAATCCTCACCCCCGAACTGCCCGGTTCCGCCGGGCAGGCGCGCGAGCGCATCACTGCCGCTTGGAGCACCGACGAATCCAGCGTCGTCGCGGCACGCCTTGCCGAAGCCGCGTTGCCTGCGCAGGAAGCCGATGCCATCGTGGCGCAGGCCGCCGCGCTGGTGTCGCGCGTGCGCGCGCACGCTGGCGATCCGAGCGCGGTGGAATCCTTCATGCGCCAGTACGACCTCTCCAGCGAGGAAGGCGTGCTGATGATGT
Source organism: Rhodanobacter sp. (assembly GCA_022730295.1). Lineage (GTDB taxonomy): Bacteria > Pseudomonadota > Gammaproteobacteria > Xanthomonadales > Rhodanobacteraceae > 66-474. The sequence goes on from DZCM01000062.1 coordinate 11,745, forward strand.
GCGTGGCCGAAGCCCTGTTGCGCATTCCCGACAAGACCACCGCCGACAAGCTGATCCGCGACAAGCTGGGTGAAGCCGACTGGAAGAAACATCTTGGCGGCAGCGACTCGTTCTTCGTCAACGCCTCGACCTGGGGTTTATTGCTGACCGGGCATCTGGTCAAGCTTGGCGATCCAACCTGCAGCGACGCGCCGGGCGCGTTCAAGCGCCTGATCGCACGCGTCGGCGAACCCGTGATCCGCCTCGCGGTACGCCAGGCCATGCGCATCATGGGCCACCAGTTCGTGATGGGCCGCACCATCGAAGAGGCGCTGGATCGCTCGGCCAGGGGTGACAACGCGAACTATCGTTATTCCTACGACATGCTCGGCGAGGCCGCGCTGACCGCGCCCGATGCCGCGCGTTACAAGCAGGCCTACCACGACGCGATCGTGGCGCTGGGCGCACGCGGACCCTTCAAGAGCGTGCTGGATGCGCCCTCGATATCGGTGAAATTGTCGGCGCTGCACCCGCGCTATGAAGTCGCCAAGCGCGCCCGCGTGCAGGCTGAACTGACGCCGATCGTGCTGGAGCTCGCGCAGCTCGCGAAGGCCAACGGCATCGGCATGACCATCGACGCCGAGGAAGCCGACCGGCTGGAAATTTCGCTGGACGTGATGGAAGCGGTGTTCACGCATCCCTCGCTGGAAGGCTGGAACGGCTTCGGCCTCGCGGTGCAGGCCTACCAGAAGCGCGCGCCGTTCGTGATCGACTGGCTGATCGAAACCGCGCGGAAGGCCAGGCGCCGCTGGTGCGTGCGGCTGGTCAAGGGCGCGTATTGGGATTCCGAGATCAAGCGCGCGCAGGAAGCGGGTCTCGCCGGCTACCCCGTGTTCACGCGCAAGGCCAACACCGATGTGTCGTACCTGGCCAACGCGCGGCGCCTGTTCGATGCCGGCGCGGATGTCATCTATCCGCAATTCGCCACCCACAACGCGCACACCATCGCCGCCATCCACCACCTTGCGAATGGCCGTCCGTACGAGAACCAGCGCCTGCACGGCATGGGTGCGGACTTGTACGCCGAAGTCATCGGACCGGATCATTGGAACGTGCCGTGTCGCGTGTACGCGCCCTGCGGCAGCCACGAAGACCTGTTGCCGTATCTGGTGCGGCGCTTGCTCGAGAACGGCGCCAACACCTCGTTCGTCAACCGCATCAGTGACGAGAACCTGCCGATCAACCAGCTGGTGGGCGACCCGTGCGCCGAAGTGCGCGCCTTTGGCGCCGCGCACGGCGGGCGCTACCAGCATCCACGCATCCCGCTGCCGGTCGACTTGTACGGAGCCTTGAGGAAAAACTCCATGGGCGTCAATCTCGCCAACGAAGATGAACTGAAGGCCCTTGCCGCAGCCGTCAACGCCAAGCGTGGGCCGTGGCATGCCGAACCGCTGGTGCCCGGAGCCAAGACCGTCGAAGCGCCGCGCGCGGTGACGAATCCCGCCGATCGCCGCATGGTAGTGGGCGAGACCCGCAACGCCGATGCCGCAACCATCCTCGCCGCGCTCGACAATGCGGTCGCCGCGCACGCCGCATGGGACAACACCCCGGCTGACAAGCGCGCCGCGATCCTTGAACGCACCGCCGACCTTTTGGAGCACAACCGCGGCGAGTTGATCGCGCTGTGCGTGCGCGAAGCCGGCAAGACCATCCCCGCCGCGATCGGCGAAGTACGCGAAGCCGCCGACATGTGCCGCTACTACGCGGCCATGGCGCGCAAGCTGTTCGGCAACCCGGAGGACCTGCCCGGGCCAACCGGAGAATCCAACCAGTTGTTCCTGCGCGGCCGCGGCGTGTTCGTCTGCATCAGTCCGTGGAATTTCCCGCTGGCGATCTTCATGGGACAAGTCGCGGCCGGGCTTGCCGCCGGCAACAGCGTGATCGCGAAACCGGCCGAACCCACCACCCTGATCGGCTACATGGCGGTGCAGCTGCTGCACCAGGCCGGCGTGCCGGAGAACGTGCTGCAATACGTGCCCTGCCGCGGCTCGGTGCTCGGCCAAACCCTGCTGACGCGTCCCGAAATCGCCGGCGTGTGCTTCACTGGTTCCACCGAAACCGCGTGGACGATCAACCGCACCCTGGCCGCGCGCAATGCGCCGATTGCCGCGCTGATCGCCGAAACCGGTGGCCAGAATGCGCTGATCGCCGATTCCTCGGCGCTGCCGGAACAGCTGGTCAAGGACGTGATGACCAGCGCGTTTGATTCCGCCGGCCAACGCTGCTCCGCCGCGCGCGTGCTGTTCGTGCAGGACGACATTGCCGACAAGGTCATCACCATGCTGAAAGGCGCGATGGACGAGCTCGTGGTCGGCGATCCAGCGCTGCTCTCGACCGACGTCGGCCCGGTGATCGACCAACCCTCGTGCGCCACGCTGGAAGAACACGTGGAAGCGATGCGCGGCTCGGCCACGCTGATCAACATGGCGAAACTTCCGGAAGGCGCCGAACACGGCACCTTCTTCGCGCCGCGCGCCTACGAAATCCCCTCGATCAAGTTGCTCACCCGCGAAGTGTTCGGCCCGGCGTTGCATGTGGTGCGCTGGAAGGCCGAAGAACTCGATCAGGTGATCGACGCCATCAACGCCACCGGTTTTGGCCTGACGCTGGGCGTGCACAGCCGCATCGACGAAACCGTCGAACACATCCGCCGCCGCGCCAAGGTTGGCAACACCTACGTCAACCGCAACCAGATCGGCGCGGTGGTCGGCGTGCAA
>DZCM01000063.1 GCA_022730295.1 Rhodanobacter sp.
AGCAGCGGTCTCCAAAACCGCAGGTTGGGGGTTCGAGTCCCTCCTGGCGTGCCATTACCTGATCGGGTGCGGAAGCAGAAGTGCCGGATAACAAGAAAACCATGAATGTGAAGGCTGAAGCGATCGGGACCAGCAAAGCGACGGACGCAGGTCTGTTGACGCTCGCCGTGTTGTTGGTGGTTGCGGGCGTGGCGGCGTATTACCTGTTGCCCCAGCTGGCGTCGAGCTGGCGCACGCTGATCGTGGTTGGCGGCATCGTGGCCGGTTGCGCCGTCGCCTGGTTCACGGCGCCCGGACGCGGTCTGCGCGACTTCCTGCGCGAAACGCAGTTCGAAATGCGCAAGGTGGTGTGGCCGACCCGCCAGGAAACTCTCCAGACCTCGCTGGTCGTGGTCATTGTGACGGTTGCGATCGCATTGGTGCTGGGGCTGATCGACATCATCCTGAAGACCGTCATCCTTGATTGGCTGCTGAAGTTGTGACTATGACCGAAACGATTGCCAAACGCTGGTACGTGGTCCACGCCTACTCGGGCTTCGAGCATCAAGTCGCGCGTGCGCTGGTCGAGCGCGTCGCGCGTTCCGGCATGCAGGACAAGTTCGGCGAAGTGCTGGTGCCGACCGAGGAAGTGGTCGAGATGCGCGGCGGCCAGAAGCGCCGCAGTGAGCGCAAGTTTTTCCCGGGCTACGTGCTGGTACAGATTGAAACCACCGGCGAGACGCGTGCACCGCACATCGATGACGAATGCTGGCATCTGGTCAAGGAGACCCCCAAGGTCATGGGCTTCATAGGCGGCACCGCCGACAAGCCGCTGCCGATCAAGGACTCCGAAGCCGACGCGATCTTGAATCGCGTGAAGGAAGGCATCGAAAAGCCGCGCCCGAAGGTGTTGTTCGAGCCGGGCGAGATGGTGCGTGTCACCGAGGGGCCGTTCAACGACTTCAACGGCGTGGTCGAGGAAGTCAACTACGAAAAGAGCCGCCTGCGCGTGGCGGTGCTGATTTTCGGCCGGTCCACTCCGGTCGAACTCGAATTCGGTCAGGTCGAGAAAGCCTAGCAAAGGCAGGCCTGACCTTCACAAGCGGAGGAGTCCCGCAGTCGCAAGACGTGCAGACGCTTGAACTCCAGGAGCAGTCATCATGGCAAAGAAAGTCGTCGGTTACATCAAGTTGCAGGTCAAGGCCGGTGAGGCCAATCCCAGTCCGCCGGTCGGTCCGGCGCTGGGCCAGCGTGGCCTCAACATCATGGAATTCTGCAAGGCCTTCAATGCCGCCACGCAGAAGATCGAGAAGGGCCTGCCGATTCCGGTGGTGATCACCGCGTATTCGGATCGCACCTTCACCTTCATCACCAAGACCCCGCCGGCTACCGTGCTGCTGAAGAAGGCAGTCGGCATCCAGTCGGGGTCGGCCAAGCCCAACACCGACAAGGTCGGCAAGGTGACCCGCAAGCAGTTGGAAGACATCGCCAGGCAGAAAGAGCCCGACCTGACCGCCGCTGATCTCGATGCCGCCGTGCGTACCATCGCCGGCAGCGCGCGCAGCATGGGTCTCAACGTGGAGGGCGTCTGACATGGCAAGCATCAGCAAGCGTTTCAAGGCGATGAGTGGTGCGGTCGAGCAGGGCAAGCAATACCCGATTGATGCCGCGCTGAATATCCTGAAATCCAACACCAAGACCAAGTTCGTGGAATCGGTGGACGTGGCGATTCGCCTCGGCATCGACGCCAAGAAGTCCGACCAGGGCGTGCGCGGTTCCACCGTGCTGCCGCACGGCACCGGCAAGACGGTGCGCGTGGCGGTGTTCTGCCCGGCGGGCGAAAAAGCCGAGGCCGCCAAGGCCGCCGGTGCGGATGTAGTCGGGATGGATGATCTCGCCGAGAAGATGCAGGGCGGCGACATCAACTACGGCGTCGTGATCGCGACCCCGGATGCGATGCGCGTGGTCGGCAAGCTTGGCCAGTTGCTGGGCCCGCGCGGTTTGATGCCGAACCCCAAGGTCGGCACCGTGACCCCGGACGTGGTCGGCGCGGTCAACAACGCCAAGGCGGGCCAGGTTCGCTACCGCAACGACAAGGCTGGCATCGTGCATTGTTCGATCGGCAAGGTGAATTTCGAAGTCGACGCGTTGAAGGACAACTTGAACGCGTTGATCGCCGACCTCATCAAGGTCAAGCCGTCCACGGCGAAGGGCCAGTATCTGCAGAAGGTATCGGTCTCGAGCACGATGGGTTTGGGCGTGATCGTCGATCCCTCCACGCTGGCGGCGTTGGCGGCGAAATGATTTAAGGGACCAGGGACAAGGGACTGGCAAAGCAACGGCTCGCGAGCTTCGCTTTTACCAGTCCCTGATCCCCGGTCCCGGCAGTTTTGAGGGCGAAGTTGCGATGCATCGCAACCAGCCGTCAAAGACCGCAGGCGACAAGTGGATGTTTTTGATCCACGCGTCTCAATCGGTGGTTCCGTGAGGAACGCCAGCCTGCGCAGATGGTGTCGCCCGCAAGGATTCAACCTGAAGGTTGAACCGAGCGGACACCGCAACCAGGCACCGCGAGGTGCCGGCGGATCGGCAGGATGTCGATGATCCGTTTGGTTTGGATGCACGGCGCGCGGAGCGCGCGGTGGATCCTTCGGAGGATGCAATGCCGCTCAATCTGGCACAAAAGAAAGAGCTCGTTGCCGAACTGGCCGAGGTCGCGTCGAAGGCGCACTCGCTGGTCGCCGCGGAGTACGCGGGTCTGAACGTCGAGCAGCTCACCGAGCTGCGCAAGAAGGCCCGTACCTCGGGTGTGTTTTTGAAAGTTGCGAAAAACACCCTGGTGCGACGTGCGTTCAATGGTACGGAATACGAGTGCACGCAAGCGCAACTCTCCGGCCCGTTGCTGTACGCCTTCTCGACCGAGGATCCGGGTGCCGCCGGGCGGCTGGTCAAGGACTTTGCCAAGGCCAACGAAGGCCTGAAGGCGAAGCTGGTGGCGATCGGTGGCAAGGCGTATCCCGCCTCGCATGTCGACGTGCTGGCGTCCTTGCCGACCCGTGATCAGGCGCTGTCGATGTTGCTCAGCGTGCTCATTCAGCCCGCCACCATGCTGGTGCGCGTGTTGGCCGAGCCCGCCGTGCAGACCGCCCGCGTCATCAATGCGGTTGGCCAGCAGAAGCAGGCCGCGTAACGCCAAGTTCGGTTTTATCAATCAACCTTTCAAGTTTTCAGGAGTCAATCAACATGTCCCTCAGCAATGAAGACATCATCGAAGCCATCTCGTCCAAGACCCTCGTCGAGGTGATGGAGCTGGTCAAGGCGATGGAAGAGAAGTTCGGCGTTTCCGCCGCCGCTCCGGTGGCCGTGGCCGCAGCGCCGGCTGCCGGTGCCGCCGCTGCCGCCGAAGAGCAGACCGAGTTCAACGTCGTGCTGGCCGCGGTCGGTGAAAAGAAGGTCGAGGTGATCAAGGCCGTGCGTGCGATCACCGGCCTGGGCCTCAAGGAAGCCAAGGACCTGGTCGAAGGCGCGCCGAACACCGTCAAGGAAGGCGCCAGCAAGGAAGACGCCGCGAAGTTCAAGAAAGAACTCGAAGCGGCCGGTGCCAAGGTGGAGTTGAAGTGACCACAGGACGTGGTCATCCCGTGCAGGCCATGGATGGCCGCTGACACGGGATCCAGTGGTTTGACTGGGTTCCGATTGTAGGCGGGATGACAAAGAGCCTGGGGGCGAATGCCCCCGGGCTTTCGCCGTTGCAATGGCGAGTTGTGCGAAACACCAGATTCGAGTTGTTCACACGAAGTAGCGGCAGAAGGCGTGCTGGTGCCGGCAATACCAGCGACTTCTCAGGTGACAGCTCCACCACGTTTTTTCCGGGCCAGCATCGGCCTGATGACCACGAACGAGGCGGTAGCATCCATGACGAACTATTCCTTCACCGAAAAGAAGCGCATCCGCAAGGATTTCGGCAAACGCCCGCCGGTACTTGGCGTGCCCAACCTGCTCACGATCCAGACCGATTCCTACACGGATTTCCTGCAGGCCGATGCCGCGTCCAACAAGCGCAAAGACACCGGACTCGAAGCGGCGTTGAAATCGGTATTTCCGATCAAAAGCCATTCGGGCAATGCGGAACTGGATTTCGTCGAGTACCGTTTCGGTGAACCGGCGTTCGACGAGCGCGAATGCCGCATGCGCGGCATGAGCTACGGCGCGCCGCTGCGGGTCAAGGTACGCCTGGTCATCTACGACAAGGACAGCCCGGCTTCGAAGAAAGTCACCAAGCTGGTGAAGGAGCAGGAGGTCTACATGGGCGAGATTCCGCTCATGACCGACACCGGCACCTTCATCGTGAACGGTACCGAGCGCGTGATCGTCTCGCAGCTGCACCGTTCGCCCGGCGTTTTCTTCGACCACGACAAGGGCAAGCAACACTCATCGGGCAAGCTGCTGTTCAACGCCCGCGTCATTCCCTACCGCGGCTCGTGGCTCGATTTCGAGTTCGATCCGAAGGAGGTGTTGTTCACTCGTATCGACCGTCGACGCAAGTTGCCGGTGACCATCCTGTTGCGTGCGCTGGGTTACACCAACGAAGAGATGCTGGAGATCTTCTTCGAACACAACGTGTTCCATCTCGGCAAGGAAGATCACGCCGAGCTCGCGCTGGTACCCGAGCGCCTGCGTGGTGAAACCCTGAACTTCGACCTGATCGCCGGCGACCAGGTACTGGTCGAGAAGGACAAGCGCATCACGGCACGCCACGTGCGTGAGCTGAAGAACGCCAAGATCACCACTCTCGAGGTGCCGGACGACTACATGGTCGGGCGCATCCTTGCCAACGACATCGTCGACGCGAAGACCGGCGAGTTGCTGGCCTCGGCCAATGACGAGTTGACCGTCGAGCTGATCGAGAAATTCCGCGCCGCCGACATCGATACGATCGCGACCTTGTTCGTGAATGATCTGGATCGCGGTCCGTACATTTCCAACACCCTGCGCGCCGACCCGACCCATACCCAGCTGGAAGCGCTGGTCGAGATCTACCGCATGATGCGCCCCGGCGAGCCGCCGACCAAGGAAGCCGCGCAGAACCTGTTCCACAATCTGTTCTTCACCTTCGAGCGCTACGACCTTTCCGCGGTCGGCCGCATGAAGTTCAATCGCCGCGTGGGCCGCACCGCAGTGACTGGCCCATCGGTGCTCTACGATTACAAGTACTTCGGCACCCGCAAGGAAGAAGACGCGGTCAAGCTGGTCGCCGAGCAGGGCAACACGTCGGACATCCTCGATGCGCTGAAGGTGCTGATCGAGATCAAGAACGGCCACGGTACCGTGGACGACATCGATCACCTCGGCAACCGGCGCGTGCGTTCGGTCGGTGAAATGGCTGAGAACGCGTTCCGCATCGGCTTGGTGCGTGTGGAGCGTGCCGTCAAGGAGCGCTTGTCGCTGGCCGAAGCCGACAACCTGGGTCCGCAGGACCTCATCAACGCCAAGCCGGTGGCCGCGGCGGTGAAGGAGTTCTTCGGCTCCTCGCAGCTCTCGCAGTTCATGGACCAGAACAACCCGCTCTCGGAAGTCACGCACAAGCGCCGCGTCTCGGCACTGGGGCCGGGCGGCTTGACCCGCGAGCGCGCGGGCTTCGAAGTGCGCGACGTGCATCCGACCCATTACGGTCGCGTCTGCACCATCGAAACTCCGGAAGGCCCGAACATCGGCCTGATCAACTCGCTGGCTGTGTACGCACGCACCAACCACTACGGCTTCCTTGAAACGCCGTACCGCAAGGTGACCAACGGCAAGGTCACCGACGTTGTCGATTACCTGTCGGCAATCGAGGAAGGCAACTTCGCGATTGCACAGGCCAACTCGCCGCTCGACAAGCACGGCAAGTTCACCGAGGAATTCGTGGCCTGCCGCTTCAAGGGTGAATCGGAACTGCGGCCGCCGGCCGAGATCAACTACATGGACGTCTCGCCCATGCAGACCGTATCGGTCGCAGCGGCGCTGGTGCCATTCCTTGAGCACGACGACGCCAACCGCGCCTTGATGGGCGCCAACATGCAGCGTCAGGCCGTGCCGACGCTGCGTTCGGAAAAACCCCTCGTCGGCACCGGCATCGAACGCGCCGTGGCGCGTGACTCCGGCGTCACCATCGCGGCCCGCCGCGGCGGTGTGATCGAGCAGGTCGATGCCGCTCGCATCGTGGTGCGCGTCAACGAGAAGGAAGTCGGCGAGAACGATCCGGGCGTCGATATCTACACGCTCACCAAGTACACCCGTTCCAACCAAAGCACCAACTTGAACCAGCGTCCGCTGGTGAACGTTGGTGACAAGGTCGCGACCGGCGACACCCTGGCCGACGGTTCCTCGACCGATCTTGGCGAATTGGCGCTGGGCCAGAACATGCTGGTCGCGTTCATGCCGTGGAACGGCTACAACTTCGAAGACTCGGTGCTGCTGTCCGAGCGCGTGGTGCAGGAAGACCGTTACACCTCGATCCACATCGAGGAGCTCACCTGCCAGGCGCGCGATACCAAGCTCGGTTCCGAGGAAATCACCGCCGACATCCCGAACGTGGGCGAGCAGGCGTTGAACCGCCTCGACAAGTCCGGAATCGTCTACATCGGCGCGGAAGTGAAGGTGGGTGACATCCTGGTCGGCAAGGTGACGCCCAAGGGCGAGTCGCAGTTGACCCCGGAAGAGAAGCTGCTGCGCGCGATCTTTGGCGAGAAAGCTTCCGATGTGAAGGACAGCTCGTTGCGCGTGCCGCCCGGCATGGACGGCACCGTGATCGACGTGCAGGTGTTCACCCGCGACGGCATCGAGAAGGACGAGCGCGCCAAGCAGATCGAGGAAATGGAAATCCAGCGCGTCCGCAAGGATCTCGATGACCAGTTCCGCATCCTCGAAGGCGCCATCTACGGCCGCATGCGGTCGCAGTTGGTCGGCAAGGTTGCCAACAACGGGCCGCAGGGCTTGAAGAAGGGCGCGACCATGACCGACGAGTACCTCGATACCTTGAAGAAGGATGAGTGGTTCAAGGTCAATCCGAAGGACGAGGATGCCGCGGAATTCGTTTCGCGCGCGGCCGACCAGATCAAGCGCCACAAGGAAGCTTTCGACAAGCGCTTCCGCGAGAAGCAGGGCAAGATCACCGCCGGTGACGACCTCGCACCGGGCGTGCTGAAGCAGGTCAAGGTGCATTTGGCCGTCAAGCGCCGCATCCAGCCGGGCGACAAGATGGCCGGCCGCCACGGCAACAAGGGTGTGGTGTCGATGATCGCGCCGGTCGAAGACATGCCCTACATGGCCGATGGCAATGCGATCGACATCGTGCTGAATCCGCTCGGCGTGCCGAGCCGCATGAACATCGGCCAGATCCTGGAAACCCACCTGGGCTGGGCCGCGAAGGGCCTTGGCAAGAAGATCGAGCGGATGCTGGAAGCGAAAGAAAAGGCCGGCAAGATCCGCGAGTTCCTGAACGAGATCTACAACGATGGCCATGCAGCGCACCACGTCGAACTCGACTCGCTGAAGGATCACGAGATCCTGGCGCTGGCCGAGAACCTCAAGGCTGGTGTGCCGATGGCGACGCCGGTGTTCGACGGTGCCGACGAAGCCGAGATCAAGGCCATGTTGAAACTGGCGGACTTGCCGTTGTCGGGCCAGACCACCTTGTTCGATGGCCGCAGCGGCGAGGCATTTGACCGTCCCGTCACCGTGGGCTACATGCACTATCTGAAGCTGAACCACTTGGTCGACGACAAGATGCATGCTCGTTCCACCGGCCCATACTCGCTGGTGACCCAGCAGCCGCTCGGTGGCCGCGCGCAGTTCGGCGGCCAGCGCTTTGGCGAAATGGAGGTTTGGGCACTGGAAGCCTATGGCGCGGCCTACACCTTGCAGGAGATGCTGACGGTGAAATCCGACGACGTGCAGGGTCGCAACCAGATGTACAAATCCATCGTCGATGGCGAACACAAGATGGCTGCGGGCATGCCCGAATCGTTCAACGTGCTGGTCAAGGAGATCCGCTCGCTGGCGATCGACATGGAGCTGGCAGAGCGGTGAGAACGGGGACCAGGGACAAGCGACCAGGGACCAGTAGAAGCAAAAGCATCGCGCTTGCTGGTCCCCGGTCCCCGGTTCCCGGTCCCGGTTGCAGCCTGACCCAGATCCCGCCACCAGAATTCGCTCCCTCCGGAGACACCAAATGAAAGACCTTCTGAACCTGTTCAACCAGCAATCCCAGCCGCTCAACTTCGACGCGATCAAGATTTCGCTGGCGTCGCCCGACCTGATCCGTTCGTGGTCATGGGGCGAAGTGAAGAAACCCGAAACCATCAACTACCGCACCTTCAAGCCGGAACGCGACGGCCTGTTCTGCGCGGCCATCTTCGGGCCGATCAAGGACTACGAGTGCCTGTGCGGCAAGTACAAGCGCATGAAGCACCGCGGCGTGGTGTGCGAAAAGTGCGGTACCGAGGTGACGCTGGCCAAGGTGCGGCGCGAGCGCATGGCGCACATCGACCTCGCTTCGCCGGTGGCACACATCTGGTTCCTGAAGTCGTTGCCGTCGCGTATCGGCCTGATGCTGGACATGACGCTGCGCGACATCGAGCGCATCCTGTATTTCGAAGCGTTCGTCGTGATCGACCCGGGCCTGACTCCGCTCGAGCGCGGCCAGATGCTCAACGAAGACCAATACCTCACGGCGGTCGAAGAGCATGGTGACGAGTTCGACGCGCGCATGGGTGCTGAAGCCGTCTATGAGCTGCTGAAGTCGCTCGACCTCAACGGCGAGATGGTGCGCCTGAAGGAAGAAATCGCCGCGACCAACTCCGAGACCAAATTGAAGCGGCTGACCAAGCGCATCAAGCTGGTTGAGGCGTTCCTGGAATCGGGCAACCGTCCGGAATGGATGGTGCTGACGGTGCTGCCGGTGCTGCCGCCGGATTTGCGTCCGTTGGTGCCGCTGGAAGGTGGCCGCTTCGCGACTTCCGACTTGAATGATCTGTACCGGCGCGTCATCAACCGCAACAACCGCCTGCGTCGCCTGCTGGAGCTCAACGCGCCCGACATCATCGTGCGCAACGAGAAGCGCATGCTGCAGGAATCGGTGGATGCGTTGCTCGACAATGGCCGCCGCGGCCGCGCCATCACCGGCACCAACAAGCGCGCGCTGAAGTCGCTGGCCGACATGATCAAGGGCAAGCAGGGGCGCTTTCGCCAGAACCTGCTCGGCAAGCGCGTCGACTACTCCGGCCGTTCGGTCATCACGGTCGGCCCGACGCTCAAGCTGCACCAGTGCGGCCTGCCCAAGAAGATGGCGCTGGAGTTGTTCAAGCCCTTCATCTTTTCCAAGCTGCAATTGCGCGGCATCGCGCCGACCATCAAGGCGGCGAAGAAGTCGGTCGAGCGCGAGGAGCCGGTGGTGTGGGACATCCTCGAAGAGGTGATCCGCGAGCATCCGGTGCTGTTGAACCGCGCGCCGACCCTGCATCGCCTCGGCATCCAGGCGTTCGAGCCGAAGTTGATCGAGGGCAAGGCCATCCAGTTGCACCCGCTGGTCTGCACCGCCTTCAACGCCGACTTCGACGGCGACCAGATGGCCGTGCACGTGCCATTGTCGCTGGAAGCGCAGTTGGAAGCGCGCGCGCTGATGATGTCCACCAACAACATCCTGTCCCCGGCCAACGGTGATCCGATCATCGTGCCGACCCAGGACGTGGTGCTGGGCCTGTACTACATGACCCGCGAACTGGCCGGTGCCAAGGGCGAGGGCATGGCCTTCGCCGATGTTTCCGAAGTGCGCCGCGCTTACGACAGCAAGGCGGTTTCGCTGCACGCCAAGGTCAGGGTGCGCATCCGCGAGGTTGACGTTGCCGCAGACGGTTCGCGCAAGGAAAAAGTTACGCTCGCCGAAACCACCGTCGGGCGTGCCCTGCTGGCCGAGATCCTGCCGGAAGGCCTGGCCTTCAAGCGCATGAACACCGAGCTCACCAAGAAGGCGATCTCCAAGCTCATCAACGCTTGTTACCGCGAGCTGGGCCTGAAGGACACCGTGGTGTTCGCTGACCAGTTGATGTACACCGGCTATCGCTACGCGACGATCTCGGGCATCTCGATCGGCATCGACGACATGAAGATCCCGGACGAGAAGAAGGGCATCCTCGAGTCCGCCGAAAAGGAAGTCGTCGAGATCCAGGAGCAGTTCCAGTCGGGTCTCGTCACTGCCGGCGAACGTTACAACAAGGTGGTCGACATCTGGTCGCGCACCAATGAGCAGATCGCCGCCGCGATGATGAAGGGCATCGGTTTCGACAAGGTCAAGGGTCCCGACGGCAAGATGGTCGAGCAAAAGTCGATGAACTCGATCTTCATCATGGCCGACTCCGGTGCGCGCGGTTCCGCGGCGCAGATCCGTCAGCTGGCCGGCATGCGCGGCCTGATGGCCAAGCCGGACGGCTCGATCATCGAAACGCCGATCAAGGCCAACTTCCGCGAAGGCCTGGACGTGTTGCAGTACTTCATCTCCACCCACGGCGCGCGCAAGGGCTTGGCCGATACGGCGCTGAAGACGGCCAACTCCGGCTACCTGACCCGGCGCCTGGTCGACGTGGCCCAGGACGTGGTGGTGACCGAGCACGATTGCGGCACCCACGAAGGCCTGACCATGACTTCGATCGTGGAAGGCGGCGACGTGGTCGAGCCGTTGCATGATCGCGTGCTCGGCCGCGCGGTGACTGAAGACGTCTACGGCCCAGGTGAAGACGACAAACCGATTGTCGAACGCAACACCCTGCTCGACGAAGCGCTGGTCGAGAAGCTTGATGCCGCTGGCGTGCAGAGCGTGCAGGTACGTTCACCAATCACCTGCGAATCCGAGTTCGGAGTATGCGCGTTGTGCTACGGACGCGACCTCGCGCGCGGGCACATCGTCAACATCGGCGAAGCGGTCGGCGTGATTGCCGCGCAGTCGATCGGCGAACCCGGCACCCAGTTGACCATGCGTACGTTCCACATTGGTGGCGCGGCATCGCGAGCCGCTGCCGTTGACAACGTTACGCTCAAGACCAAGGGCACGCTGAAGTTCAACAACCTCAAGACGGTCAAGCACTCGCAGGGCCATCTGGTTGCGGTGTCGCGTTCGGGTGAAGTCAGCCTGATCGACACCAATGGCCGTGAGCGTGAGCGCTACAAAGTGCCTTACGGCGCAACCATCCTGGTCAAGGACGGTGCCGAGGTGAAGGCGGGCCAGACGGTTGCCAATTGGGATCCGCATACCCACCCGATCGTCACCGAGGTGGCCGGCCGCGTGCGCTACAACGATTTCGTGGATGGCATCACCGTGCAGTCCTCGATCGACGAACTGACCGGCCTCGAGAGCGTGGTGGTGACCGATCCGAAGCGTCGTGGCAGCAACGCCAAGGACCTGCGTCCGGTCGTGCGCCTGGAAGACAAGAAGGGCCATGACCTGAAGTTGCCTGGCACTGACATTCCGGCGCAGTCGTACCTGCCGGCCGGTGCCATCGTGTCGATCCAGGATGGTGCCGATGTCGGCGTCGGTGACGTGATCGCGCGTATTCCGCAGGAATCGTCCAAGACCCGCGACATCACAGGCGGTCTGCCGCGCGTGGCGGACCTGTTCGAAGCCCGCAAGCCGAAGGAACCGGCGGTGCTTGCCGAGGTCTCGGGCGTGGTGAGCTTCGGCAAGGACACCAAGGGCAAGCAGCGCCTGATCATCAAGGATGTCGACGGCAACGAGCACGAGGACCTGATTCCGAAGTGGCGCCATATCGTGGTGTTCGAGGGCGAGCACGTCGAGAAGGGCGAAACCGTGGTGGACGGCGAGTCCGATCCGCGCGACATCCTGCGCCTGCTGGGCGTCGAGCGGCTGGCCGCGTACCTGGTCAAGGAGATCCAGGACGTCTATCGCCTGCAGGGCGTGAAGATCAACGACAAGCACATCGAGGCCATCATTCGCCAGATGCTGCGCAAGGTCGAGGTCGTCGAGCCCAACGACACCACGTACCTGCGTGGTGAGCAGGTCGACCGCATCCTGTTCCGCGAGAGCAACCGCAAGACGGTTGGACGCAACGAACACGCGGCCACCGCGATCCCGGTATTGCTTGGAATTACCAAGGCCTCGCTGGCGACGGAATCGTTTATCTCGGCGGCTTCGTTCCAAGAGACGACGCGGGTGCTCACCGATGCTGCGGTGCGCGGCAAGCGGGACGACTTGCGCGGCTTGAAGGAAAACGTTATAGTTGGCCGCTTGATTCCAGCCGGTACTGGTTTGGCCTACCACGTGCAACGCAAGATCGCGCCTGGCCTGACGCACGCCGAGATGGAAACGCTCGCCAACGTGTCCGCCGTGTTCGAAGAGGCGGGCGAATCTGCTGGCGAGACGCCGCCAACCGCGGCCTGATGATGACTCCGCCGCGTGCCTGGTGTGCGCGGCACCATCGAAATGAGGCGCAATGGATGCGCTTCGTGTTCGAGAGCAGGATGCTCAGGCGGCGCGAAGGCTTGTCCAGATTCGCGATTCCGTGTTAACATTCCGCTTCTGGGCAGACCGGGCCTCCGGTCTGCCCTTGATTTTTCCCAGCCAACAGTTTTCCAGGACATCCGGATCAATGGCAACTGTCAACCAGTTGGTGCGCCGACCGCGCAGCCCGAAGACCTACAAGAGCGACTCGCCGGCATTGCAGAACTGCCCGCAGCGTCGCGGCGTGTGCACGCGTGTGTACACCACCACCCCGAAGAAGCCGAACTCGGCCATGCGCAAGGTGGCCAAAGTCCGCCTGACCAATGGCTACGAGATCATCAGCTACATCGGCGGTGAAGGCCACAACCTGCAGGAGCACTCGGTGGTGCTCGTGCGCGGTGGCCGTGTCAAGGACCTGCCGGGCGTGCGTTACCACACCGTGCGCGGCTCGCTCGATTGCGCCGGCATTGCCAAGCGTCGCAAGTCGCGTTCCAAGTACGGCGCCAAACGCCCGAAGGCGTGATGCGCAGGCGCGGTTGTGTAGGAGCGGCGGAAGCCGCGAATGCATTCCAACGAAATCCAGGTAAGCACAATGTCTCGTAAAGGTTCCCATCCCGCCCGCGTCATCCTGCCGGATCCCAAGCACGGCAGCCAGTTGATCGCACGCTTCATCAATATGGTGATGCAGAGCGGCAAGAAATCGGTTGCCGAGGGCATCGTTTACGGCGCGCTCGATCACCTGGGCGAGAAGAATCCCGAGCCGGTCGCGCTGATCGAAAAGGCGCTGAACAACGTCGCGCCTGCGGTGGAGGTGAAATCGCGGCGCGTCGGCGGTGCCACCTACCAGGTGCCGGTCGAAGTTCGTTCTTCGCGGCGCACGGCGCTGGCGATGCGCTGGACCATCGAAGCGGCGCGCAAGCGCGGTGAGACCTCGATGCCCCGCAAGCTGGCGGCGGAGCTGCTGGAAGCCTCGGAAAACCGTGGCGGCGCGGTCAAGAAGCGCGAAGAAACCCACCGCATGGCGGAAGCCAACAAAGCTTTCTCGCACTATCGCTGGTAATTGAAGTTGCGCGCACTCGTAACGGGTGCGTTGCAGTTGTCCGTTCTTTGAATTTTGAGTCGATCATGGCACGTACCACACCCATCGAGCGCTACCGGAACTTCGGCATCATGGCCCACATTGATGCGGGCAAGACCACGACCACCGAGCGCATCCTTTTCTACACCGGCGTCAATCACAAGATTGGCGAGGTGCACGATGGTGCGGCCACGATGGACTGGATGGAGCAGGAACAGGAGCGCGGCATCACCATCACTTCCGCGGCTACCACGGCGTTCTGGAAGGGCATGGATGGCTCGATGGACCAGTACCGCTTCAACATCATCGACACCCCCGGACACGTGGACTTCACGATCGAAGTCGAGCGTTCGCTGCGCGTGCTTGATGGCGCGGTGTTCGTGCTGTGTGCAGTCGGGGGCGTGCAGCCGCAGTCAGAGACCGTGTGGCGCCAGGCCAACAAGTACAAGGTGCCGCGTCTCGCCTTCGTCAACAAGATGGACCG
>DZCM01000064.1 GCA_022730295.1 Rhodanobacter sp.
GGCGAGTCCGGCTGCTGCGGCGATACTCAAGGCAATCAATTTGAAACGCATGAAAACTCTCCGTGGTCGGTATGGATGGCGTTCCACGTCGCGCCCTTGCGCGGGGAACGCGGCGAAGAGTGCTGCGCATCGGTTACAGCCGCATTGACGTCTTGTGACAGATTCAAGTCAGTTGCACAGACGAAATCCGTCGGCCGAAAACCGAATGTCATATTTCTGCAACAAAAGTCTCATGCGAGTGCAACATGCGGCCGATGCAATAGTCCGGAGCGGGCAACGTGCCCGTGCAGACCTAAGGAGTCAATCGTGTTCAAGCCCACATCGATCAAATCCCGACTCGCAGTATTCGCGGCCTGCGCCGCGTTCGGCGTCGCGGCCCAGGCCGCCAACATCACCGGTGCCGGCAGCACCTGGGTCTACCCGCTGGTCGCCAAGTGGTCGGCCACCTATGCCAAGCAGACCGGTACCCAGGTCAATTACCAGTCGATCGGTTCCGGCGGCGGCATCGCCCAGATCAAGGCCGGCACCGTGGCCTTCGGCGCCAGCGACAAGCCGCTGACCCCCGAAGAACTCGCCAAGGACGGTCTGATCCAGTTCCCGACCGCGATCGCGGGCGAAGACCTGGTTTACAATCTCAAGGGCATCAAGCCCGGCGAGATGATCCTCAGCGGTCCGCTGGTCGCCGACATCTATCTCGGCAAGGTCACCAAGTGGAACGATCCGGCGATCGCCAAGCTCAACCCGGGCCTGAAATTGCCGGCGATGCACATCACGGTCGTGCATCGCTCCGACGGTTCCGGCACCACCTTCACCTTCGCCAACTACCTGTCAAAAGTAAGTCCGGAGTGGAAGAGCAAGGTGGGAGCGGACACCTCGCTGTCCTGGCCGACCGGCGTGGGCGGCAAGGGCAACGAAGGCGTATCGTCCTACGTGCAGCGCATCCCCGGTTCGATCGGTTACGTCGAGTATGCTTACATCCTTGAAAACCACATGTCCTACGCGCGCATGATCAACAGTGCCGGCAAGGTGGTCAGCCCGTCCCTGAAGGGTTTCCAGGCCGCGGCGGCAAACGTGGACTTCACCAAGGCGAGTGACTTCTACGTGATCCTGACCGACCAGCCCGGCGCGGAAAGCTGGCCGATCTCGGGCTGCACCTGGCAGATCCTGCGCAAGAATGCGCCCAAGGCCACCAACGAGGAGGTCACCAAGTTCTTCATGTGGGGCTTCGAACACGGCCAGGACATGGCGCGCTCGATCGCCTTCGGTCCGCTGCCGCCCAGCACGATCGCCGCGATCAAGACCTATTGGAAGACGAACCTCGGCATCTGAGCACTTGCGCACACCGAACACCACTGACAGATGCATGACATGAAGGCACCCGGTACTGCAATCGCTGAGTTGAACGGAAACGCCTCCACCGGGACGCGCGCGCGCTTCCCGGTGGATTTTCTCTTCCGCAAGCTCACCGGCGCCGTCGCGCTGCTGGTGGCGTTGACACTGCTGGCGATCATGTTTGCATTGGTCGACGAGGGCTCGCATGCACTGCACGTGTTCGGCTGGCACTTCCTGGTCACCACCACCTGGAATCCCGTAACCGGCCAGTTCGGCGCGCTGGTTTTCATCGTCGGCACCCTGATCAGTTCGGCCATAGCAATGCTGATCGCGATCCCGGTCAGCTTCGGCATCGCACTGTTCATCTCCGAACTGGCGCCGCGCTGGCTGCGTGGCCCGGTCTCGACAGCCATCGAACTGCTGGCGGCGGTACCCAGCATCATCTACGGCATGTGGGGCCTGCTGGTGTTCGCTCCATGGTTCGGCAACATCGAGCCGTGGATCAACGATCACATCGGCGCGATTCCCGGCATCGGCCTGTTGTTCCAGGGGCCGCCGATGGGCATCGGCATGCTGACCGCCGGCATCGTGCTCGCGATCATGGTGATCCCTTTCATTGCATCGATCATGCGTGACGTGTTCATGATCACGCCGGCGCCTCTCAAGGAATCCGCATACGCGCTGGGCGCGACGACCTGGGAAGTCGCGCGCCACGTGATCCTGCCCTACACGCGCACCGCGGTGACTGGCGGCATCTTCCTCGGCCTCGGGCGGGCCCTTGGCGAGACCATGGCAGTCACCTTCATCATCGGCAATGCCAACAATTTGAGCGCCAGCCTGCTGATGCCGGGCAGCTCGATCGCCTCGGTGATCGCCAACGAATTCACCGAGGCGACCACCCATCTGTACAAGTCCTCGCTGCTGGCCCTCGGCTTGATCCTGTTCCTGATCACCTTCGTGGTGCTGGTGTTTGCCAAGCTGCTGCTGTTGCGTCTCGAACGCGACGCGGGGGGGAAGGCATGATGATCTCCCTGCGCACCCGGCGTCGTGCCATCAACACCTTCAACCTGACGATGGCGGTATTGATGACGGTGTTCGGCGTGTTCTGGCTGGTGTGGATTCTTTGGACTACCTTGCGCTACGGCATCGGCGCGATCCATCTTTCCCTCTTCACGCAGGATACGCCGCCGCCAGGAAGCTCCGGTGGCGGCCTGCGCAATGCCTTCGTCGGCAGTTTGATCCTGCTGGGGCTGGCAGTCGTCATCGGCACGCCGATCGGCGTACTGGCGGGCACCTGGCTGGCGGAATTCGCCGCGCGCCGCAAACTTGGTGCGCTCGTGCGATTCCTCAACGACATCCTGCTGAGCGCGCCCTCGATCGTCATCGGCCTGTTTGCGTATTCGATCGTGGTCGATCCCAGCGGCCACTTCTCGGCATTTTCCGGTGGCGTGGCGTTGGCCCTGATCCTGATCCCGGTCGTGGTTCGCACCACGGATGAAATGCTGAGGCTGGTTCCGGGCGCACTGCGCGAAGCGGCAATCGCACTCGGCACGCCCTACTGGAAACTGGTGATGCGCATCACCTGGAAAGCGGCCGCGTCGGGTATCCTGACCGGCGTGCTGCTGGGCATCGCGCGCATCAGTGGCGAGACCGCACCCTTGCTGTTCACCGCACTGAACAACCAGTTCTGGAGCACCGACCTGTCGCACCCGATCGCCAACCTGCCGGTGGTGATCTTCCAGTTCGCGATGAGCCCCTACCGGAATTGGCAGCAGATGGCTTGGGCGGGCGCCTTCGTGGCGATAGTTTTCATCCTTCTGCTCAGCGTGGTTTCCCGCTTCATCCTTCGCCGTGCCAAGTCCTGACCATGACACCAAACACCTCCCCGCAACACATCTGGAAGCCCACGCCACCCGCAGGTGACAACGAGGCATTCACCGCCCCGCATACGTCTGCCACGGTGGCGCCACCGGTGAAGATCAGCGTGCGCAATTTGAACTTCCATTACGGCAGGTTCCACGCGCTCAAGGACATCTCGATCGACATCCCCGAAAAGCGCGTCACCGCCTTCATCGGCCCCTCCGGTTGCGGAAAATCCACCCTGCTGCGCACCTTCAACCGCATGTTCGAGATCTACCCGGAACAACGCGCGGACGGTCAGATTCTGGTGGACGGCGCGAACATCCTCGATTCACGCGAGGACATCGCCCGCATCCGCGCGCGCATCGGCATGGTGTTTCAGAAGCCGACGCCGTTCCCGATGTCGATCTACGAGAACATCGCCTTCGGCATCCGGCTGTACGAGCGGCTGCAGAAATCCGAAATGGATGCGCGCGTCGAACAGTGCCTGGCGCGGGCCGCGCTGTGGGACGAGGTCAAGGACAAGCTGCACCAGAGCGGCACCAGCCTGTCCGGCGGCCAGCAGCAGCGCCTGTGCATCGCGCGCGCGGTCGCGATCAAGCCCGAGGTCATCCTGCTCGACGAACCCTGCTCGGCACTGGATCCCATTTCGACGGCACGCGTCGAGGAATTGCTGAAGGAACTGGTGCGCGAATACACGGTCGTGATCGTCACCCACAACATGCAGCAGGCGGCGCGCGCCTCCGACTTCACCGCCTTCATGTACCTGGGCGAGTTGGTCGAGTTCGGCAACACTCCGACCATCTTCACGCGACCCAGCAGACAGCAAACCGAAGATTACATCACCGGGCGGTTTGGCTAAGCGTGCCGCGCCACCCTGTTCCACCACGCAGGCGACGACAACGGACAGCACCATGAACACGATGACTTCCCCCCACGATCACATCGTCAAGGGCTTCGACGCGGAAATGTCCCGCCTCACCGGCGAAATCGCCGCGATGGGCGAACTCTCGATCAAGCAGCTCGAGGCGGCCATGGACGCGCTGGGCAAGCGCGACAGCAAGGCCGCGCAACGCGTCGTCGACAACGACGATGCGCTGGATTCGCAGGAGCGCCAGATCAGCGATGACGTGCTGCACCTGCTGGCGCTGCGGGCGCCGATGGCGCGCGACCTGCGCGAAATCCTGGCCGCGCTGCGCATCGCCTCCGACATCGAGCGCATCGGCGATTATGCGGCCAACGTGGCCAAGCGTTCGATGACGCTGAACCTGTCGGCGCCGGTGCCGCTGGTCGGCTCGCTCGCCCCGATGGCGCGCATGGCCGGACGCCTGGTACACGACGCGATGCTGGCCTACGTGGCCCACGACGCCGAGATGGCGCATGCCGTGTGGGAACGCGATGCCGACCTCGACACCCTCTACACCACACTGTTCCGCGAGCTGCTGACCTACATGATGGAGGACGCGCGCAGCATCACCGCCTGCACGCACCTGCTGTTCATCGCCAAGAACATCGAGCGCATCGGCGACCACGCCACCAACGTCGCCGAGAACATCTGGTTCGTGGTGCGCGGCGCGCCCCTCGACGAACCGCGCACCAAGCAGGACCAGACCCTGGAAACCTGACCGCGACGCACGGCGCACGCCGCGGCGGTCTCCTCATTCGTCCTCGCCGGCACCCGGCGTCAACAGGCGTGCCGTATCGAACACGCAGGCGAAGGTCGAGCCCTTGCCCGGTTCGCTCTCGATCCGCATGTGCGCCTCGTGCAGGTTGACCACGTGCTTGACGATGGACAAGCCCAGGCCAGTACCTCCGGTGCCGCGCGAGCGGCTGGATGACACCCGGTAGAAGCGCTCGGTCAGGCGCGAAAGATGTTCCTCCGAAATTCCGTAGCCGGTGTCGGACACGGAATACTCGGCGCCTTCAGGGATCAGCCGCCAGCGGATCGTGATCGAACCGCCCTCGGTGGTGTAGCGCACCGCGTTGCTCACCAGATTCGAGAACGCGCTGTGCAGGTCCTTGAGCGAACCCAGCAGGTCCATGTGGGCCGCATCCTCCAGCGTGATGCGATGCCGGCCCTGGCTGAGTGCTTCGGCCTCGCGACGCAGGGTGTCCAGAAGCGGCGCCATCTCGACCCGCTCCTCGGGCAGCTTGTGCTGCATTTCCAGACGCGACAGCGCCAGCAGGTCCTCCACGATCTGGCGCATGCGCTGCGACTGCACGCGCATTTCCCGCAACACCGGCGCCACCGCGGGCACGTCCTCGGGATCGAGCAATTCGAGATAGCCGTGGATCACCGTCAAGGGCGTCCGCAATTCGTGCGAGACGTTGGCAACGAAATCGCGCCGCACCTGCTCGAGCCGGGTCATGTGGCTCACATCGCGCGCGCGCAGCAACTGCTGGCGATCGCCAAACGGAATCAACGCCATCTGCAGGCGCACCGCCGGATCGGTCGGCGCAGTCACGTCCTCTCCGGAATCCTCGCTCTGCTGCTTGAACCACTGACCCACCTCGCCGTGCGCCAGGCGTTCGGCAACCACCACGCCACGATCGCGCGGCCATTCGATGCCGAGCAATGCCTCGGCGGCCGGATTGCTCCAGCGCACCCGCCCCTGCGCATCCATCAGGACCAGCGCATCGGGCAACAGGCTGGCCGCCGTACGCAGATCGCGCAACTGGCTCGCCAGGCGCCCGGCCCGTGCGCGGTCCGCGTTCATCGTGTGGCCGAAAACCGATAGCCGGTGCCACGCACCGTCTGGATCAGCGAATCCAGCCCGAACGACTCCAGCGTCTTGCGCAAGCGGCGGATGTGCACGTCCACGGTGCGTTCCTCGACGTACACGCTGCCGCCCCACACCTGATCCAGCAGTTGCGCGCGCGAATACACGCGATCGGGATGGGTTATGAAGAAATGCAGCAGGCGGTATTCGGTCGGGCCGATCTCGATTCGCGCATCGCCGGCGTACACGCGATGCGCCGGGCCGTCGATCCGCAGGCCGCCGATTTCGATCGAACCCGTACCGCCGTCGGCCTGGGCGCGGCGCAGAACCGCCTTGATGCGTGCGATCAACTCCCGCGTCGAGAACGGCTTGACGACGTAATCGTCCACGCCGGCATCGAGTCCGTTGACGCGATCCATTTCCTCGCCGCGCGCAGTCAGCATGATGATCGGCACCTCGGCGGTGCGCTCCTCGCCACGCAGGCGACGGGCCAGTTCCAAGCCAGTCATTCCGGGCAACATCCAGTCCAGCAGGATCAGGTCGGGCGGCGCATCGGCGATCGCAACCAAGGCGGCCTGCGCGTCGGCAGCATGGACTACCTCCAGGTCCGCCCTGCGCAGCGCGAAGGCGATCATGTCCCGGATCGAGGCTTCGTCTTCGACGATGAGGATACGCTTGTGCATGGTCCTGGATTCGCGGCGACTTCGTGACGCGATTATTGCAGCGTCGCGACATTACAATTGCATGACAGTATCCGCGGAAGTTGGGCCTGAAGGCCGCGCATGCGAAACTGCTCGCTCGGCCCGCCCCCCTAACCGACGCGATGAACCAGCAAGACCTCGCCCACCACACGCCGCTGATGCGCCAGTATTTCGCCGCCAAGGCGGCATATCCGGACACGCTGCTGTTTTTCCGGATGGGCGATTTTTACGAGATGTTCTACGACGACGCGCGCAAAGCCGCGCGCCTGCTCGACATCACCCTGACGCAGCGCGGCGAATCCGCCGGCGCGCCGATCCCCATGGCAGGCGTGCCCTGGCACGCCGCCGAGACCTACCTCGCCAAGCTGGTGCGTGCGGGCGAGTCGGTGGCGATCTGCGAACAGATCGGCGACCCCTCCGGCAAGGGGCCGATGGAGCGCAAAGTGGCGCGGGTGGTGACACCCGGTACCGTGACTGACGAGGCGCTCCTGCCGGAGCGACGTGACAACCTGCTGCTGGCCATTGCCCGCGACGCCAATCGCTACGGCCTTGCCTGGGTCGATCTCGCGTCCGGGCGCTTTGTGCTGTCCGAAGTCGCCGACGACGCGGCGCTCGCCACCGAGCTCGCGCGCCTTGCGCCAGCCGAAACCCTGGTCAGTGAAGATGCCGTCTTGCCTGCAGCCGTCGTCACCACGTTAGCGGGACGCCGCCAGCGCCCGCCCTGGCACTTCGATGAAACGAGCGGCGCGCGTGAACTGACCGCGTTCTTCGGCACCCGTGATCTTTCGGGCTTTGGCGCGGAGGGTCTGCACGCGGCAATCGGGGCAGCGGGTTGCCTGCTCCAGTACCTCAAGGAAACCCAGAAAGCCGCGCTGCCGCACTTGGCCGGCCTTGCGGTGGAAAACGCCGGCGAGACGCTGGCGATGGATGCGGCGACGCGCCGCAACCTTGAGCTCGACACCCACGCAAGTGGTGATGCGCGTTACACCTTGCTCGGCGTGCTGGACGTGACGATCACACCGATGGGCGCGCGCATGCTGCGGCGCTGGTTGCATCGCCCACTGCGCGATCGCACGATCCTGCGGGCGCGCCACCAGGCGCTCGGCGGCTTGATCGATGCGCGCGTGTGCGAAGACTTGCGCGAGAAGCTGCGCGCGATCGGCGACCTCGAGCGCATCCTCGCACGCGTGGCGTTGCGCAGCGCCCGGCCACGTGATCTTGCGACCCTGCGCGACGGCTTGGCCGCAGCGCCCAGACTACGGGGCGTGCTGGCGCAGGTCGAGTCGCCCTTGCTGCACACGCTCCTGCAACACATCGGCGACCACGCGGACACGGCACGTCTTCTGCAAGCCGCAATCATCGAACGCCCGCCCATGTTGCTGCGCGACGGCGGCGCCATCGCCGATGGCTACGACGCCGAGCTCGATGAGTTGCGCCAGCTCGCTACCAACGCCGACCAGTACCTGGTCGAACTGGAAGCGCGCGAGCGCGCCGCCACCGGCATTGCGACCTTGAAGGTTGGCTACAACCGCGTGCATGGGTACTACATTGAATTCGGCAAGTCGCACGACACCAAGGCACCCGCGCACTACACCCGCCGCCAGACCACCAAGAACGCCGAACGCTACATCACCGAAGAGTTGAAGGCGTTCGAGGACAAGGTTCTGTCGGCGAAGGAACGCTCGCTGATGCGCGAGCGAGAGCTCTACGAAGGCATCCTCGATGCGCTGACCGAAAAACTCGAACCGCTGAAGCAGGCCGCCGCGGCTATCGCCGAACTCGACGTGTTGTCAGACCTTGCCGAACGCGCCGACACGCTTGGCTGGAACATGCCCCGGCTTGTCGATGATCCGCGCATCCAGATCGATCGCGGCCGGCATCCGGTGGTGGAACAAGTGCGCACGGAACCCTTCGAGCCCAACGACCTCGCGCTTGACGGCACGTCGTCATGCGGCGGGCGCCGGATGCTGGTGATCACCGGACCCAACATGGGCGGCAAGAGCACCTACATGCGCCAGAACGCGCTGATCGTGCTGCTGGCGCACATCGGCAGCTACGTACCCGCGGCGAGTGCTGCGATCGGCCCGATCGACCGCATCTTCACCCGCATCGGCGCAGGCGACGATCTGGCGCGCGGACAATCGACCTTCATGGTCGAAATGAGCGAAACCGCCAACATCCTGCACAACGCGACACCACAATCGCTGGTGTTGATGGATGAAGTCGGGCGCGGCACCTCGACCTATGACGGCCTTGCGCTTGCACGCGCCGCGGCGGTGCATCTCACCACCCACAACCGCGCTTTCACGCTGTTCGCGACACACTATTTCGAGCTGACCGAACTGGCCACGCAATTCGAAGGCATCGCCAACGTGCACCTGGACGCCGTCGAGTACCACGACCCGCGCCAAGGCGAACAACTGGTGTTCATGCACGCGGTCAAGGAAGGCCCGGCCAATCGCAGTTTCGGGCTGCAGGTTGCGGCGCTTGCAGGTTTGCCTAAACTGGTGATCGCGGACGCGAAGAAAACGCTGGCGGCACTCGAACGCGGCGAGCGTCCGCAAGCAGCGCCGCCAACCGACGCCGCGAGTCCGCCGCCGCAGGCCGACCTGTTCACGGTGCCGGCCGATCCGGCACTCGCACAACTCGCCGGCGCGCTGCGCGCACTGGATCCCGACGCCCTCACCCCACGCGAGGCACTGGATACGCTGTATCGACTGCGCAAAAGCCTGCTGGACAAGTAATCGGGTACGCGCAGAATGGGCCTGACGCGCAGGGCTGGCCGAGCCGACGAGCAACCGCTGGCATGCCACGCTTGCTGGCTATTACTTGCCCGCAGCCTCGTCCGGCTTTGCCGGACTCGCCCCCGGCGCAACCTTGACGTCGAACTTGACCCCGCCCTTGTCCGCCGACCCGCTGGTCAGGCTGGGGTGCATCTTCAGGCTGAGCGCGCGCAGCGACCAGAAACCGGTATATCCCGGTTTCGCCTCAGAATGCCCGGCCACTGGCGCGACCACCTGAAGTGGAATGGCGGCTTGAATCGGTGCCACAGGCGCCATTTCTGCAGCCGCGACGACCGGCGCAGGTGCCAGCGGTTCAACCGCGGCCCGAATCCCGGCGGCAGCCAGTTCCACGGCGGACGCAGCTTCCGGCGCTGCGACTGCGGTAACCGGAACGACCGGCTCGAGCGCCGCCACCGGCACCTCCGCGGGTGACGCCAGAGGTTCCGCGGGCGCGGCGTCCAGCACCAGCAGGTGCCCGGCAGCATGGGCTTCGTCCGGCATCGCCACGTCGGGGATTGAATCCCATTCCTCGGGCGTCATGTCATCGGGAATTTCATCCTCAGCAATGCCCGTTGCACGCGCGCTCATGCGTCCGGCTTGCACCAGTGAGCGGATCGAATGGAACACCTCGGCGCGCCCGAAGGGCTTCTTGATGAAACCATCGGCGCCGAAGCGCTGTACGTAAAACTGTTCGGTCGCCTGCTGGTTGCCGCTCATCATGATGATCGGCGTGGTGCGGGTGCGGGTGTCACGCCGCAGTGCGCGCAGCACCGCGAACCCGGACATGCCGGGCAGCACGATGTCGAGGAAGATCAGGTCGGGAAACTGCGACTGTGCCATCTCGACGGCATTTTCACCATCGGGCGCTTTCAAAACTTCGTACCCATCTTGGGAAAGCATTTTTCCCAACACGGCCCGAATCGTGGCCGAATCGTCTACGACCAGCACCCTGGCGCCCAACGAGGCGCGCAGGCGATCGTCGCCGCGACGTTCACTCGTGGCAGCGGCGGCGGTACCTACGAAGCGTTTGAAAAGGTCGAAAACGGGCATCCCGGTCCCCGGAAGCTGGCTGACATAGTTTCGGCGGGTATCTGTAACAGTGCAAGCTTCGGACCAACCAGCGCCACTTGCGGGTTTCAGGAGTCGGCGCGCGGGATGTGGCGTATCCAGATCAGCGGGTAAAGACCACGCTGCAACAGGTCACGCCACCCTCGGCTTTTTCGGTTTCCGACATGTCCACGCTGCGCACGTCGATGTCAAACCGGCGCAAGCGGCCGGCAGTGCGCGGAGCGGATGCGGCGTGGATCACGGTTTCGCCCACGAGTACCGCGTTGGCCGCAAACGGTTCGGCCGGATCGACCTCGATCGGCTCGAATCCCGGGAAACACGCCGCGTCCACCCAGTCCGGATTCAGCAACACACGCGCCGGCGCAACCTGCGTGACTGCCGTCTTGAGATGCAGGCAATCGCGCATCGCTACCGGCTCAACGCGATAACCGAACGCTGCCACCAACGTGCGCAGCTGCGCGATGCCTTCGGCATTGCTGCGTGCAGAGCTGCCGACATACAGCACCTGATCGAGCCGCAGCACGTCGCCGCCATCCAGCGTTCCCGGCGCTTCGATGCGCACGAGTTTGCGCATGCCAGCCAGCGCGTCCGCCATCGAGGCGACTTCCGCGCGCCGTGAGACCGCCCCGGGCCGGGTCAGCACCGCTACGTCGTCCAACACGATCACGACGTCCTCGACGAAAACCGCATCGGCTTGCCCGGGCAGCTCGGCGAGTTGCCGCACCTCGCAGCCTGCATCGCGCAACAACTGTTCGTAGGCGGCATGCTGGCGGCGCGCTAGCGCGATGTCGATCGGTCGGCGCGGCAAGTGGCTCAATTCACACTGTTCGAGCACGCGGCTGACCGCACGGGTGATGGCGATGCGGGCGATGACCCTGGCCTCCACTGGCATGCAGGCTTGGAAGCGTACCCGAAGCCACGCGGCACAGCCAACGTTCGCCACCCGTCGCTGCATGTATGATCCGCCAACTGTCCGCACCGTGGGGGTGGCCGATGAGCGTAGCGAAGCGCGAGATTGGCCTGATCGCTGCCACCGCCCTGGTGCTGGGCAACATGATCGGCTCGGGCGTGTTTCTGCTGCCCGCATCGCTCGCGCCCTACGGCGGCTACAGCCTGATCGGCTGGCTGGTCAGTGCGGCCGGCGCCTTGCTGCTGGCGGGCGTGTTCTACCGGCTCGCCAAACGCGCACCGCGTGCCGGCGGTCCGTACGCCTACAGTCGCGAAGCCTTCGGCGACTGCATTGGATTCCTCGTCGCCTGGATGTACTGGATTTCGCTGGTGGGCGGCAACGCCACCATTGCGGTCGCGTTCGCGAGTTACCTCTCCGTATTCTTTCCCGTGATCGGCGCGCAACCCCTGTACGGTGCGCTGACCGCTTTGGCAGCCATCTGGGTCTTGATCGCGGTGAACATCGCCGGCATCCGCGCTGCCGGAATGGTGCAGGTCGTGACGACGATCCTGAAGCTCTTGCCACTGCTCGCACTGGCGTTGTTCGGCTTCGCGCATTTCAATCCGCATTTTTTGGCGCCAGGGCCGCAAGCGGGCGCGCCGTTGCATGCCGTGAGCCTGTGTGTTGCGGCGACCCTGTTCGCCTTCATCGGTGTGGAGTGTGCATCGATTCCCGCCGGACACGTGCGTGATCCCGGGAAGACCATTCCGCGTGCCACGCTGCTTGGCACCGCGATCGCGGCGATCGTGTACGTCGCCTGCACGGCGGCAGTGATGGGCGTGCTGCCCGCCGCCGAGCTGGCAAAGTCAAATGCGCCGTTCGCGGACGCTGGTCATTTGCTGTGGGGCAACTGGGCCGGGCTGCTGATCGCAGGCGCTGCGGCGATTTCCTGCTTTGGTGCGCTCAATGGCTGGACCCTTGTTGCCGGGCAGTTCCCGCAGGCCGTCGCGCGCGATGGGCTGTTCCCACGCATCTTCACGCGCGAGTCAAGCCGCGGCACACCGGTGTCCGCGCTACTGGTCGCGGGAGTGTTCAACAGCATGATGGTACTGATGAACTACAGCCACGGGCTGGTGGCGATGTTCACCTTCATGGTGCTGCTGACGACGCTGGGCAGCGTCGTCGCGTACCTGTTTTGCGCGATGGCTGACATCGTGCTGGCGCATCGCAGCGGCAAGCCGATGCCATGGCACAACCTGGTTCTGGCTTGCGCCGCGTTCGCATTTTCGGTGTGGGCGACGATCGGCGCGGGCCAGGAAGCCGTGTACTGGAACTTCGTATTGTTGATCGTTGGGATTCCGCTGTACGTGTGGCAAGTCCGGCGTACGAAAACCGGCGCGACGCCGCAAGTCGTGGCGTAGCACTCCAAGGATTCCCGCAAAGACGTTCGCCGTCCCCGCGCAGGCGGGGACACAGTGGCTTGCGTCACGTCCTACAGGGTGTCGAGATCGCCCAGCGCGCGGAGCAAACGCCGCGCACGCTTGTCGGGCCGCTTCGGCGGCGGCCGGTAACCGGAACGTTCGGCGCTGCGTTGCGCGTGTACCGCTTCGCGCGCCTTGACGGACGCTTCGGATTCTTCATACAGCGTTCTTGCGAGTGAGGGCGAACCGCGCTTGTGCGCGAGTCCGGTTACTTTGATCAGGAAAATTTCCTCGCCACGCGTGATGCGCAAGGGTTCGCCGACGCGCATTTCGTGCGACGGCTTGCAGACGGCGTCTGCAACCGTCACCCGCCCACGCTCGACCGCCTGTTTGGCCAACGCGCGGGTCTTGAAGAACCGCGCGGCCCACAGCCAGGCGTCGATGCGTACTGGCAGTTGCTCAGGCACACCGGCCTGCCGCGCGATCCCCGCGGCTTGCGCCGCTCCTGCAACAGCCTGCAAGTGTCGGCGCGACGCCATCGATCGGCACCCTTCAGCCCGTGGCACCCAGCAAACGGTTCATCCTCTGCACAAAAGCCGCCGGGTCCGGCAATTGCGCACCAGCAGTGATCTCGGCCTGTTCCAGCAGCAGCAACGCCAGGTCTTTCGCCTTCTCGCCATCGGACTCCGACTCCACGCGCTGCACCAGCGCATGCGCAGGATTGATTTCCAGCGTCGGCTTCGATTCCGGGACATCCTGTCCCGTTTCGCGCAGCAGGCGCGCAAGATGCGGGGCCAGCTCGTAGTCGGACAGCGCAAGGCACGCCGGCGAATCGGTGAGGCGTGCGGAAACCTTGACATCGACAACACGCTCGCCCAGCAGATCCTTGAGCTTCTTCAGCAACGGCTCCGCCTGCCTGGTCGCCGCTTCCTGCTTCTGCTTGTCGGCCTCGTCCATCGGCAATTCGCCCTTGGCGACGTTGCGGAACGATTTGCCCGCGTACTCGCCGAACTGGCCCATGATCCACTCATCGACGCGGTCGAACATCAACAA
>DZCM01000065.1 GCA_022730295.1 Rhodanobacter sp.
ATGGTCGTCGCGGCCGAGGCACGCCTCGCGGCGGCGAAGGCTTCGCCTGCGCCGACAATCAAACAGCAACCCGCCTAGGGCGCGCGCGCTGCGCGCGTCCAGCCCTTGCGGGTCCGCATTCTTTTTCTTGTCATTCCGGGGCCAGCGCCGGTTTGATCGGCGATGGAGTCCGGAATCCAGCCGTTGCCGTTGCTGCACGAGAGCCGGATTCCGGGTTCCGCTTCCAGTGAAGCCGGCAACGGCCCCGGAATGACGAAGCCGTGAAACTACAGCTTGCCGTGTTCCAGCGGCCGCTCGCGGTGCATCAGCGCCCACTGGGCGTGTTCGGCCAGGGCCGCTTCGCCCAGTGCCCGCAGAATGTTGCGGCGCGCGTCGGGATCGGGCGCCGCGTCCAGCTTGCGGCGCGCGTTGGCGAAGATCGCGCGCATGTATTGGTATTGCCGGATCAGTTCCTTGTCGGCCTTGCGGTAGGCGTAGGACTCGCGCGCGGCAGCGATGATCGCCATGACGCCCATCAGCGCCACCAGCGAGGTCGTGGTGTCGGGGTCGAGCCAGCCATGGAACAGCGCCAGGAACACGCTGATGGCTATCACGACGGTCAGCAGGATGCGTACCAGGCGTTCGGTGAAATGGTGGACGCGGCTGCGCTGTTCGGCTTTGCGCGTGTAATAGCCGAGCTGTCCATTGCCGTCCGGCACGCCAATCCATTCGGCGATCACGGCCTCCAGGTCGTCCGCCGCCGCCGCGCGTATCCCTGCCGCGCGCATCACGTTGCGGATCCAGCCCAGCTCGATGTCCTGTTTCTGCATGAAATTGTCGTGCGCGAAGGCGCCGAGTTCGTCGGCCTCGATGCCGGCGCATTCCCAATAACCCTGCACGCGCAGACCCTCGGCCAGCGCGCGGTAGTCGAGATACTTGCGGTGCCAGTCGCGCCGCCGGGCCAGCCACGCCAGCCACACGCCGACGGCGAACAGCAGCAGGAACCCGTAGATGCCGTCGCCGGTCCAGGCCAGGTTGCTCGGCAAATCGGAATAGCTCACGAACGCGAAGCCCATCAGCACCGCCAGCACGTACAACCCGCGCATCGCCCGCAGTACCTGCTGCTGGAAGTGGATCGCCAGCCAGTCGGCGGCTGCAAACAGCCTTCCTGTCGTCGTGCAAGCGCCAGTCGCGCTCGCCTGATCGCCGCGCGATTCCGTGTTCGCGGCCTCGATGTCCGCGGCATAACGCGTGGCGTCGGCATTGAATTGCTGGATGCGCCCGAACATGTGGCGAAATGCGCCCGGCATGCCCGCGTGCGCGCCGCTGTCGTCGACCCAGCGCGTCTGCAACGGTTGCAGCGGCGACAGCGGCGACCGGATCGCGTCCGCGCCATCGCTGCGCGAACAGGCGATGTGATACATCAGGCTTTCGTCGCCCGAGTCCAGCGTCACGTGGCGCGCGCGGCGCCGTTCGATCGGACCCGGCGGGATGCGGTCCATGTGAAAGGCAACGATCTGCGCGGTTCCGCCGAACTTGTGCGACTCGCGGCCATCCCACAACGCCAGCAGGATGTGGCTGTGGCTGGCGACGAACACACCGGCGTGTGCGTATTGGCGGTCGCGCGCCTCGCCGTGCACGGCGATGGCGTCCGGCGTGTTGCTCGGCAGCAGCGGCAGTTCGATCACCTGTGCCCGCGCGCGCAGTGATTCGAACCGCGCCCGCGTCGCGGAATCCGTGAAATCGCGCAGGTAGGTTTCGCGCGCAAAAGGCAGCGGCGCGACCAGCCGCGCGCCGACGGCCAGCGCCTCTTCGGCGACCAGTTGATCGCCGCCCTCGGCCAGTGACGACAACACCACCAGCGGCAGCCCGGGAAAGTCGCGCTGCAGTTGCGCGAGGAAACCCCGCACGCGTTCGCGCAGCCCATCGATCTCGGCATCGACCAGGTTGCGGTGGCTGGTGACGCCCACGATCAGGGGGGCAAGTTGTGCGGGTGCATCCGTCATCGGCGCGTCACTCCGGCTGCGGGGATGCCGGGCAGCGTCGAGTGTACGCTACCGGCAATCCGACGCCCGGTTGCTCATTGCGGACGCCGGATTGTCCCGACGTCAGCGCGATCCGCGCGCAGGCATCGGCGGGCTGCAATCCATGTCGACGTGCGCGGCCGATCCGTCTTCCGGCCGTGTGTGAAGTTGGACCAGGCCGACCCCGTGGAGCCTTTCGATCATCAGACAGGCTGTTTGTTCATGATCGGGGGGTCGCAGGGAATGTTGGCATTGCCGTTGCCAGTATCGATGACACTTACCTTGTAGTTCGCGTTGATGACCGAGGTATTTCTGTCGTTGATCACCCGCGAGCGCTTTGCGTTGCCCTGGGTGGTCAACTGGCCGGCGTCGTCGCCGGTGAAGCCGACGGTGTCGATTTCGTAGCGGGTGTCGGCGATCAGGCTCAAATTGATCGAGGCGTTGCCGTTGCCGATCGTGCAGGTCACCTTGCCGTTGTTGGTGTCCGCGTCACCGCCGGTGTATTTGTAGCTGTAGGTGGCGCCATTGGAGGCGGTGGTGTCGGTCCACCCATCGCCGCTAGACGGAAAGTTGCGGAGGTCGAGGGAAACGCCGTTGGGATTGGGCATGGTTTTGCTCCTGTGGGTAGGTGGCCGTCCCGGCCGGATAGGGCGGGCCAACCCGCCGGTCCTGTCGTCGCGCAGGCAGCGGACTGCCGGTGCGAGGTTTTTTGCGACATCAGCGGTCGCCAGCTTGGGCTGGACGTCCGCCGCGCGCGGTGGTGCTGACGCGCGGTTGTCTGGTCGGGCCATGGTTGCAGCGGTACGTAGCCGGCGGCGGTCAGACGTTTCAGGTAGGGTGCCGCTTCCGCGCCCCGGCCGAGCCATTGCAGCGCCCGCACCAGGAGGTCGAGCCGATTGAAGGCGATCTCCGGTTCGGGCCCGTCAAGCAGCAACTCCCGCGTTTGGTTCCATGCGGCTTTGGCCGCGGCGGTCCGCCCCTCGCGCTGCGCGATCTCGCCTTGCAACAAACGCGTTTGCGCCAACTGCATGCGCAAGGCCCCGCTCGGCCGACCCTTCCATGCGGGCACGAGCAAGGCAAGCGCGACCGCAACATTCTTGCCGGCGCTGCCCGGGTCGCCACGCGCCAAGGCCAGTTCCGCGACCTGGTTGCGCGCGCGCACCAGGCTCAGCATCACACGCCGACTCTTCGTATCCTTGGCTCGGGCGGCGATCATCAGCGCCATGGCACGCTCGGCTTCTGCGCGCGCCGCGCGCGGCCGGACGACGGCATCCAGATCCGACAACGACAGCAAGGACTGGGCCAGTGCCGTGCGCCAATCGTTGTTGGTCGGGTCCTTGGCGTACAAGGCCGATGCGAGCGAGGCGGCCGCTGCCAAGTTGGCCCGCGCCGACTTGCGCTGCCCACGCTGCGCCTGCACGTGGGCCAGCCACGCCAGTGCATCGACGCTGTTGACCTTCCAATCGGCGTTGTCGGGTTCGGCCGCCACGTTCTGCTGCAGCACCCGAACCTGCTGGGTGAAATAGGTCTCGGCAACGCCGAGCTGGCCTTGTTCGAGCGCCAGGCTGCCGAGCCATGAGACAACGTTGGCGGCTTCGGAGCGAAGCTGGGGGTCGTCGGGCCGTTGTTTGAGCCAGCCGCGGTACAGCGCGAGCTGTTGCAACATCCCGCGTTGGGCCTCGGCCGTCCGCCCCATCTTCTTGTCCATGACCGCGAGGGCTTGCAGCCCGTAGGCCACTTCCTTCTGCCAGTCGAAGTTATGGCGATCCATCGCCGCCAGCTTGACCGCGCTGTCGTGATATTCGCGAAACCAGGTTCCCGCAGAGGCATCATCACCCTTCTGCATGGAGGCGAAGCCGATCCAGTATTCGGCTTGGGCCAAGTCGTAAAGGCGCTTGCCGTTGCCCGGTGCGCGCTTGTACAGCGCACTGCTGCGATCCAGCGCCTCGCGGAATGCGGCCATTGCCTCGACGAAATTGCCTTCGGCCAGACGCACCTGGCCGATGTCGGCCAGCAAGCGTGCCTGCTGTTCCAACGCGGTGTCCGTGAGGTCGCGTGGATCGAGCGTGGCGAAGTAAGCAGTAGCCTCGTCGTCGACCGAGCGCATCAGGTCGAGACGGCCGACTGTGGCCAGCTTCTTGCGCAGATCGCCGAGCATGAAGCCAAGGATGTCCTCCGCTTGGGTCCTGCGGCGCCGGGCGTCATTGCGCGCGACGACCGCGGCCTGCTGTGCAACGATGGCTTTTTGCTCGGCGATGATCGCGTCATGGCGGGAAATCAGGGCGTACACCGCCAGCACGATGGTCACTCCCATGACTGCGACTGCCAGCGAGGTGATGGCCGCCATCCGTTGCATTTTCCGGTGTTGATCGCGCTGCTTGAGCGCGTCGAAGCCGACATCCAGCATGCCGGCGATCAGTTTCAATTTCGCGTTGGCTTTTCCATCCTTGCCGGGGCGCGCGTCGGCGGCGATCGGTTCGATGCGTTCACTCGTTGGCTGGCCGTTCGCATCGATATTGAAACGCAATGCGGGGCAGAAACACTCCTCCGCTGCGCGGCCGGGCAGGTCGGTGGCGTCCGGTTCGCCCTCCACGATCAGGCAGAAGATGCGGTCGCCGCGGCCCATGCGCTTCCAGGCGAGGACTTCCTCGTTGACCCAGCGCGAGCTGGCCGCGGCCGGCGAGCACAGCACGATCAGGTTTTCCGATTGCGCGAGCGCGGCGTTGACCTTGCGGCCGAGGTCGGTGGCGCTGGCGAGTTCCTCGCGATCGCGGAAGACCGGATTCAGGCGGCGCGGGATGGTGCCATGCGCGGTGGTCGTGCCGACCAAGCGCGATGGCACGCGATACGTTTCCAAGGCATTGTGCAGCCAGTCGGCCCACGCCTTGTCGCGGTGGCTGTAGCTGATGAAGGCACGATAGACGCTGTGTGGAACCGGCGGCTCGGACATGACTCGTGCACGTCCCAAGGGTCAAACCATCCATGGCTGGATGACAACAGGCAACGGTCTGCCCGTGGCGACATTGATCCGACAAAGCGGACTCTGCCAGATTACCGGCACACTGTGAAGTGTATCTCATTTGGCTTAAAATACAGCCGTTATTTCAACGAGTTGGTGGAGCGTCACCCGGCTGGGCTATGCGAGCGGCTTTTGCATCCGCAGCAGGTCGCCGTCAAAGCCGGCGCGCTCGTACAGTGCGCGGGCGCGGGCGTTGCCGGGGAACACCGCCAGAGTCAGGCGTTCGCACTGGTGACCCCGCGCCCACTGCTCGGCGTGGTCCAGCAGCGCGCGACCGATGCCGTGTCCATCGTGTCCGTCGGCGACGGCCAGGTCGGAGATGTGGCCGTTGCGGGAGCCCGCGAAGAAATCGCGCATCACCTGCAGGTGCAGGAAGCCGGTGCGTTCACCCGGCTCGGCTTCGCTGATGAAAAACGCCGCTTCCTCTTCGGGCGAGCGCAACGCGCGTTCGATGTCGGCCTGGATCGCGGCCGCGCATTCTCGCTTGCGCCGGCCCTTTGGCAATTTGAATTCCACGAAGCGCGGCACCAGCGACAGGATGAACGCCGTGTCGTCAGGCGTTGCGGGGCGGATGCTGATGAAGTGCCTGCGAGGTTCTGACACGACGCTGCCTCTTGTTTACATCGTCATTCCGGGGCGACCCGCAGGGTCGAACCCGGAATCGGTTTTCCAGGTCTTCAGAACCGATTCCGGGCTCTGCCCGCGGCGGGGCCGCGTACAGCCCCGGAATGACGAGCAAACCGGATTTGGCTAGGTGATTGGCCCGAACAACGCATCCGGCATCGCCAGCACACTGTCGGCACCAGCCTGGATCGCGGCGAGGTGGGTGCGGGTGCGCGGCAGGATGCGGCTGAAGTAGAAGCGCGCCGTGAGCTGCTTGGCTTGCTTGAAGTCTTCTGATTGCGCTGACGCCGCCGCCGCGGCGACACTGCGCGCCCATGCATAAGCGAAGGCAACGTAGCCCGAATACATCAGGTAGTCGTACGCCGCGGCCCCGACTTCATCCGGATTGGAGACCGCGCGTTTGCCGATGCCCTGGGTGATTTCACCCCATTCCTTCGCCAGCAGCGCAAGCTTCGGCAGGAACTCCTTGAGCGCCTCGTTGCCCGCGTGTTTTTGGCAAAAGCCGCCGATCTGCGCAAGGAACAACTTCAGGCCTGCGCCCTGCTGGCGCATGATCTTGCGGCCGAGCAAGTCCAGTGCCTGGATGCCGGTCGTGCCTTCGTAGATCGTGGTGATGCGCGCGTCGCGCACATATTGTTCCATGCCGTTGTCGGCGATATAGCCGTGGCCGCCATAGATCTGCAGCGCGAGGTTGGTGCATTCGTTGCCGTTCTCGGTGAGCATGGCCTTGACGATCGGAGTCAGGAACCCGATCAACACGCCGGCGCGCTTGACTTCATCCGCGTCCGTGGAGCGATGCTCGATGTCGACCAGGGTCGCCGTGTACAGCCCAAGCGCGCGGCCGCCTTCGATCAGCGACTTCTGGGTCAACAGCATGCGGCGGATGTCGCCATGCACGATCAACGGGTCGGCGGGCTTGTCGGGGGACTGCGCGCCCGACAGCGCACGCATCTGCAATCTTTCGCGCGCGTAACTCAAGGCATTCTGGTATGCGCGCTCGGCCAGGGCCAATCCCTGCAAGCCAACCGCGAGGCGCGCGGTGTTCATCATGGTGAACATCGCGTTGAGGCCCTGATTGGCTTCGCCGATCAGCCAACCCTGGGCGCCATCAAAGTTCATCACGCAGGTCGAAGAGCCCTTGATACCCATCTTGTGTTCGATCGAACCGCATTGCACCGCGTTGCGCTTGCCGGCCTTGCCGTCCTTGCCGACCTTCAGCTTCGGCACGATGAACAGGGAAATGCCCTTCACGCCTTCCGGCGCATCCGGCAACCGCGCCAGCACCAGGTGCACGATGTTGCCGGCCATGTCGTGTTCGCCGGCGGTGATGAAGATCTTGGTGCCGCTGATCGCATGGCTGCCATCGTCATTGGGCGTGGCGCGCGTCTTCAGCAGGCCGAGATCGGTGCCGCAGTGCGGTTCGGTCAGGCACATGGTGCCGGTCCACTCGCCGGACACGATCCGTTTCAGGAACGCTTCCTTCTGCCAGTCCTCGCCGTGCACGCGCATGGCTTCGATGGCGCCGTGCGAAAGCAACGGATACTCGCCCCAGGCAAGATTCGCCGAGTCGATCATTTCCTTGACCGGCGCGCCGATCGATTCCGGCAAGCCCTGGCCACCCATGTCTTCGGGCGCGGTCAAGCCCGCCCAGCCGCCTTCGACGTACTGCTCGTAGGCGTGCTTGAAGCCCTTGGGCGTGGTCACCGCGCAGGTTTTCTTGTCGTAGTGGCAGCCTTCTGCGTCGCCATCGGCATTCAGCGGCGCCAGCACGGCTTGCGAGAATTTCGCGGCTTCGTCCAGCACCGCGTCGACCAGCTCGCGGTTGAGCGCTTCGCAACCCGGCAACTTCGCGAACAGTTTTTCAATTTCCAGAACGTCGAACAAGTCAAAGCGGATGTCGGCGAGCGGAGCGGTGTAGTGCGTGGTCATCGTGGAATCCCTGTGGTCATGTCTGTTGCGAATTGTCCCGGTGCAGCAGCGCTGCGGGGATTCCTAGCGCCAAATATTGGCCACACCCGGAACCGGTGAAATGTAGCCCTTGCCGTCGAGCTTGAATGGTTGCGGCTTGCCGGTGTCACCCTTGCCAACCGACAGCGTGCCCTTGAGTTCGTATTGCATGGCGCCGTGCCCGGCTTTGGCCAGCGCGGCGATACCCGCGGCATTCGGCCGCAAGGTCACCGAAGCGACATCGGCATCCATCTGTGGAATGCCCAGCCCCGGCGAAATCGCCACCTGCCCGATCACCGAGCCGTTGAGGCTCAGGCTCGCGTCGATCGCGTACACATGCATGCCGGTGTCGTAGCTGTAGTTCTGGAAGCGCACCAGCACCGCCCAAGTGCCATCGGAATTCACGGTGAGCTGCTGGATGCCGGCCGTGGGCGGCTGCAGCTTGGTGGCCGCGCTGCCACACCCGCCGAGTGCAAGCGTTGCGACCAGCATGGCGCAGGCGAACAGATTCCGGTGGCAGCGATGAATCGAACGCATTGGCATCGGCCGGTTCCTCTCGGGGCGGGGTGGTCAGGCAACCGGCTTACTTTAGCGCGCCGCTTGCGGTTCGGTGGAAGCGTAGCCTGGGCCTGGTGTCGCGTGCATCGCGCTGAATGCCGTGCCCGCATGCAGAGCGGCCATGCGGCCATCGTCGATGATCGCCACGGCGTCGGCCAGCGCGCTCACTTCGTCGGGCTGGTGACTGACCAGAATCGTCGTCAATGCCAGCTCACGTTTGAGCCCGCGCAGATGCTCCAGTACTTCGGCGCGTGCCTCGCGGTGCAAGTTGGCCAGGGGTTCATCCAACAACAGTGCGCGCGGCTGGCGCAACAACGCGCGGCCGATCGCGACACGCCGCGCCTGCCCCCCCGAAAGTTGCGCGGGTCTGCGCTTCAGCAACCCTGCAAGTTCGAGCAATTGCACCGCGCCGTCGAACGCGGCGGCGGGCGCGCTGCGCGGCATGCCGAAGCGCAGATTGTCACGCACGGACAAGTGCGGAAACAGGCGCGCATCCTGAAACACCACGCCGAGATCGCGCCGCGCCGGTGACAGGTCAATGCGGCGCGCAGCGTCAAAGAGCACATGGCCGTCGATCTCGATGCGTCCGCGCCGCGGACGCAGCAAGCCCGCGATGGCAAGCAGGGTCGAGGTTTTGCCGCAGCCCGAATGCCCAAACAACGCGAGTGCGCGGGCGTCGGAGTTCAACGCGAGCTCCAGCGTGAACTCACCCCGCGCGAGCGTGATATCGATGCTGATCATGCCTCGGCCTCGTGGCGGGTGCCGCCGCGCAGCAGCAGCATGGCCGCAATCAACGAGGCCAGCAGGGCAACGATCACCGCCACGAGGGTGAGTCGCAGCGCGCCGCTTTCACCGCCGGGCATCGAAATCAGCTCGTACAGCGCGATCGGCAGCGTACGGGTCTGGCCGGGGATCGACGACACGAAGGTGATGGTGGCACCGAACTCGCCGAAGGCGCGCGCGAAGGCGAGCGCCAGGCCGGCAACCAGACCGCGCAGCGACAGCGGCAACGTGACCGCAAAGAAAATTCGCCACGCACCGGCGCCGAGCGTTGCTGCGGCGTGCTCGAGTTTGCGGTCCACTGACTCGAACGCATTGCGCAAGGCGACCACCAGCAACGGAAATGCCATCACGGCCGCGGCCAGTGCCGCACCCGTCCAGCGGAAGGCGATCGACAATCCGGCCGCGTCCAGCAGCCTTCCGATCGCGCCGTGGTGGCCGAATACGATCAGGAGGATGTAGCCCGTCACCACCGGCGGCAGGATCAGCGGCAGCAACAACATGCCTTCGAACAGCGGCTTGCCGAAAAACCGGGTGCGCGCCAACAGCCACGCGCAGCCGATCGCGAACGGCAACGAACAGACCACGCCGACCAGCGAGACCTTGAGGCTCAAGGCCAGCGCGACGGTTTCGGCGTGGGTCAGGGGAGTCATGTCGCGCGTGGCGTCACGGTGGAGTACTCAGAAGCAAATGATCCGCAAAGAACGCGAATAGAGCGAAAGCGCTTTGGGCAAAGACATTTGCGTTTATTTGCGTTCATTCGCAGACTGTTTGCCTTTTTCTTGACCCGATGCACTTAGTACGTCGAACCCCCAGTATTGGAACACTGCGCGCGCACGCCGCGATTGCAATGCCGCCAGCAGCGCACGGGATGCGGCGTTGTCATGCCCGGCGACGATGGCAACGGGATACACGATCGGCTTGTGTGACGTGAGCGGGAACGTGGCCAGTACGCGCACGCGCGGTTCCGACACGGCATCGGAACGGTACACGATGCCCAGCGGGCACTGCCCGAGCACCACCAGATTGAGTGCCGCGCGCACATCGCGGGTCATCGCCATGCGTGGTTGCAACGCTTGCCAAAAGTGCAGGCTCGTCAGGGATTGTTTCGCATAAATGCCCGCCGGAACGGAATCCGGCAGCGCAATCGCGAGGCGCCCATTCGGGCCGAGCGCAGCCAGCCAGGGCGCCGCGCCATGCGTGAAGTCAAGCCGGGTCGCGGACGCCGCGGGCGCAACCAGCACCAGCGCATTGCCGAGCAGATCACGACGCGAGCTCGCGACGATCGCGCCGTGTTGCGCGGCATCGTCCATCCAGCGCTCGTCGGCGGAAATGAAGATGTCGGCGGGTGCGCCGTTCTCGATCTGCCGCGCCAAGGCTGGGGATGCGGCATACACCATGCGCGGCGCGGGCTTGCCCAGGACGCCGTCATGCGCCAACTGGTCGAGCGCGGGTTGCAGGCTGGCTGCGGCGAAAACCGTGGGCGATGCTGCGAGTGCCAACCCTGGATGCGACAGCGCGACGGCCGCAAGCACTCCTGACACCAACGTTCGAAATCGTCGCATACGCCGCATCCGGAATCGCAATCCTCGCGATTCTAGCCGTGCCGCCGCACAGCATCCGGCTCATGCGGACTTCGGCGTTCGCGCAGGTATTCGGCCAGGACCACGGCGTTGCAATGCTTGTCATCATGAGCCATGAACAACAGGGTCGCGGCCGGATGTTGCTTCAGCAACGCACGCAGTTCCGCCACGGCCACGGGGTTGACATCCAGTTCGGCACGATAACGCTTGCGGAATTCCTCGAACTTCGGCGGATCGTGGTCGAACCATTTGCGCAGTTCGGTGCTGGGCGCGATATCGCGCACCCACGCCGTCAGTTGCAACCTGGCCTTGGATTGTCTCCGGGGCCACAATCGGTCGATGAGGATGCGCGCGCCGTCGGCATCTGTCAGCGGCTCGGTCACACGTCGAATGCGAAATGCCATGGCCATCTCCGTTTGTGTGATGCCCACCCAACCCGGCATCATAGGCGTTTCAATTTGAAAGGTACGCCATGACTCGCCGCCTGATCCTGCGCCGTTCGCCCATCCACGGCAACGGCGTGTACGCCGCTGTCGACATTCCGGCGCACACCGTGTTGATCCAGTACAAGGGAAAGCTGCTCACGCACGCCGAGGCCGACCGCATCTACGACGACGGCGCCGATACCGGGCATACCTTCCTGTTCACCCTCAACGAGAAGTTCATCGTTGACGCCAACACTCATGGCAACAGCGCGCGTTGGATCAACCACTCCTGTGCGCCCAATTGCGGCGCCTACATCGAGGAAGTGGATGGTGCGCGCAAGGATCGCGTGCTGATCGAATCGAAGCGCGCGATCAAGATGGGCGAGGAACTCACCTACGACTACGGCATCAGCCTCGACGTGCCGCACACGCCGAAGATGAAGAAGCTTTGGGCATGTCGCTGCGGCGCAAAGAAGTGCACGGGGACGATCCTGAAGCCCAAACGCAAGCGCTGACGCGCGCCAACGCCAATCGAATCGATCATCCCGGCGCAAGCCGGGATGGTCGGCCACTGGCGCTCAGCCGCCCTTGCGTGCGCCGTTGGCGGCCGGCTTGGCCAGCTGCGCGGCGGGCGCATCCGGCCCGGTCCACCGCTTCAGCCAATCCAGCACCGTCTGGTGCCACAGCACACTGTTCTGCGGCTTCAGGATCAAATGATCCTCGTCCGGAAAATTCAGGAACTCGCTGGGGATGCCACGCCGCTGCAACGCGGTGAACGCCCCCAGCCCTTGCGTCACCGGAATGCGATAGTCGCGATCGGAGTGCACCACCAGCATCGGCACGCGCCAGTCCTTGACGTGGTTGAGCGGGTTGAACTTCTCGTAGTTGCCGGGATGGTCGAACTGGGTGCCGCCGTTCTCGTGTTCCTCGAACCACAACTCTTCGGTCGCGTAGTACATCATGCGCGCGTCGAATACGCCGTCGTGGTCGACGAAACACTTCCACGGCTGGTTCCACACGCCGGCCATCCAGTACACCATGTAGCCGCCGTAGCTCGCACCGAGCGCGCAGGCGTCGTTGCCATCCAGATACGGGAATTGCTTGAGCGCCGCGGACCAGCCTTTCTGCAGGTCCTCGAGCGGGCGATCGCCCCAGTGCCCGGAGATCGCGTCAGTGAACGCCTGACCGTAGCCAACGGAGCCGTGGAAGTTGATGGCGACGACGGCAAAACCGGCGCCGGCGTACGTTTGCGGATTCCAGCGATAGTGGAATTCGTTCGGCCACGCGCCCTGCGGTCCACCATGGATCAGGAACGCGACCGGATATTTTTTTCCCGGCCTGGCGCCCACCGGCGGCATCGCGTAACCGTAAACGGTTTCGTTGTTCCAGCCGATGAAGTGAAACCAGTGCGCCTTCGAAAACTCGATATCCGCGAGACGCGCCGCATTGAAATGCGTGACTTGCGCAAGCTGTTCACCGTGCGTGTCCAACGTGTAGAGATCG
Source organism: Rhodanobacter sp. (assembly GCA_022730295.1). Lineage (GTDB taxonomy): Bacteria > Pseudomonadota > Gammaproteobacteria > Xanthomonadales > Rhodanobacteraceae > 66-474. The sequence continues at coordinate 12,443 of DZCM01000065.1, forward strand.
GTCGGATGGGTGAAATCCTGGCGAGCAGCAACGATCCGGTTGCCCGCCACATCGAAGCCCAGCACGCTGCCGTCGCCGAGCAGGCGCGTCACCTCGCCGTTGTCGACATGCACCAGGAACAGTCCGACATTGCCTTCGTCGGCAGCGGTGGTGTAAAGCGTTTTGCCGTCGGCCGACAGTGCCAGCGGACCTGCGGAACGATCCCAGCGCGGATCGATCTCGCGGGTCGTGCCGGTGGCGAGATCCAGCGCCATGATCCCAAACCGGTCGGCCTCGAAGCCGGGCACCTTCATCGCGAGGTAATAAAGCGTCTTGCCGTCGTGCGAAGGCAGCGGGAAGGCGTCCCAGGCCTGGTTCGCGCCGGTGAGGTTTTTCGGCGCGGCCGAACCGTCCGCCGGCACCGAATACACATCGAAGTTGGTGGACCACGGCTCGGTCTTGCCGGCGATGCGCACGTCGAAGTACACCGTCTTGCCGTCCGGCGACCACGCATATTCGGCGTTGCTGCCATCGGGCTTGCTCGGCACATCGCCGTCGATGCCGCGGGTCAACAAGACTGGTTTGGATGAACCATCCAGCGGCATCACGAACAACTGGCCGCGACGGTGGCCGGACCACTCGTTCCAGTGCCGCACGAACAGGCGGTGGTACAGGCGCCCGGTGGCCTTGACCTTTTTCTGCGCATCCAGTTTGTCGCGGGTGCATTGCAGCGTCGCGCAATCCTCGAACATCTGCACCGAGAACAGCAGTTGCTTGCCATCCGGCGAGAGCTTGAAATTGTCGACATCCAGCGGCAGGCGCGTCACCTGCACCGGTGCGCCGCCTGCAACCGGCACGGACCAGAGCTGGGTCGAATCCTTCTCGGTCGCAAGAAAGTACAAGGTCTTGCCATCCGGCGAAAACACCGGGCTGTTGGCACCCAGTTCCGGATTGGTCACCCGGCGCGGCTCCGCGCCCTTGTGCGCGAGATCCAGCAACCACACGCTGGTCACGCCCTTGTTCGCGTCCCAGTCGGTGCTGCGCACCGTGAAGGCAACTTCATTGCCATTCGGGGCCAAGTGCGGATCGGAAACCCGGTCCATCATCGCCAGATCATGTGCATTGAACGGATGCGCAGCGGCCATGACGGCTCCCGAACTCAAGGCCAGCACGAGCATACAGACAGCAAGGCGCAGATTCATCGTCGCTCCCCGGCAGGCGTGAAAACACAAAGTTACCTTGCCAAAGGCCGAGCCACAAGCGCATGCGGCATGAGATGGAAGCCTCAAGGGGATATGCCGGAAGAGGGAATCGAACCCCCGACCCACGCATTACGAATG
>DZCM01000066.1 GCA_022730295.1 Rhodanobacter sp.
TCAGAACGTCGTGAGACAGTTCGGTCCCTATCTGCCATGGGCGTTGGAGATTTGAGGTGGGCTGCTCCTAGTACGAGAGGACCGGAGTGGACGTACCGCTGGTGTTCCGGTTGTCATGCCAATGGCATTGCCGGGTAGCTACGTACGGAAGCGATAACCGCTGAAAGCATCTAAGCGGGAAGCGCGCACCAAGATGAGATCTCCCGGGGCTTCAAGCCCCCTGAAGGACCCTCGTAGACTACGAGGTTGATAGGCGCGATGTGTAAGTGCAGCAATGCATTCAGCTAACGCGTACTAATGATCCGTGCGGCTTGACCATATAACCCCAAGACGCTTCGTTTCATGTCTCAAAGACATATCGAAGCTCGAAGGAATCAAACACTCGTCACATCCAGACCCTATGCTGATCGCGCGCAGCCTGCGCGCATCGCAACGATTCCCTGGCGGCCATAGCGGTGTGGTCCCACCCGATCCCATCCCGAACTCGGAAGTGAAACGCACCAGCGCCGATGGTAGTTTGGCACTCGCCATGCAAGAGTAGGACACTGCCAGGGGCTTCAAAAAAGTCAGAACGGCCACCCAATCGGGTGGCCGTTTTGCTGTGCGCGGCTGTTTCGCGCCCACGCCGCGCGCTTCTCCTACAACCACCCTTGCAGATGGTGCATCGCCGTGCCCGCAAGTGCCGAGGCATGCGCGGCGCTATCGTTGAGTGCCGGGATATAGCGGAACTGTTTGCCGCCGTTGGTGAGAAACGTCGCGCGATAACGCATGGCGATCTCCTCCAGCGTTTCCAGGCAGTCCACCGCGAAGCCAGGGCACAGCACGTCAAGTGTCGCCACGTCCTGGCGCGCCAGTTGCCCGATGATCTCGTCGGTATACGGCCGCAACCACGGCTGCCGGCCGAGGCGTGATTGAAAGGTCACCAGCAAGTCATCGTTGTCCATACCCAACGCATCGCCAAGGCGGCGTGCGGTTTCCCGGCATTGGCAGGGATAGGGATCGCCGGCCTTCGCGTATTTCTCGGGGATCCCGTGGAAGCTCAGCAGCAGCTTGTCGCCTCGCCCATGTTCGGCCCAATGTGCCTGCACGCTGCCGACCAATGCGGCAAGATAGCCCGCGTTATTGTGGTAGTCATTGATGGTGCGCAGCTCGGGTGGCCAACGCAAGGTTTGCAACGTGCGCATGACGGCGTCGAGGGCGGCGCCGGTTGAGGTCGCCGAGTATTGCGGAAACAGCGGCAATACCAACAGCCGACGGACACCCTTCGACATCAGCTTGCTGATGACCTCATCCGTCGATGGCGCGCCGTAGGTCATCGCCAAAGCCACCTCGATGCGGTTGGAAGTATGCCGGGAAATTTCAGCGCGCACGACCTCGGTCAGGCGTTCGCTCCAGACCAGCAGTGGCGAACCATCGTTGCGCCAGACTTTTGCGTAGGCTTCCGCCGAGCGGCGCGGCCGCGTGCGCAAGACGTAGCCGTGCAGCACCGGCCACCAAAGCCAGCGCGGCAGTTCGACAACGCGCGGGTCGGACAGGAACTGGCCAAGATATTCACGCACCGCATCGGCGGTCGGCGCCGCCGGTGTGCCGAGGTTTACCAGCAGTACCGCAGTCTGCGCGTGGTCCGCATCCCTTGCGGAAGCTTCGAAGCTTGAGAAGCGGGGCATGCAGTTCGGTCCCGATGGTGAGCTTGTCCAGCTGCACAGTCTGCCACAGCGTACTCGCTGGGTCTCGGCAAGGTTTCGTCCGCCAAGCGCAAAACCTGCCAGACCGGTAGCTGGTTATACGGTTTGCCAACCGTGGCTGCGGTACACTTGGCGCAGTGGAAAGCCAGAGTGCCGCATCCGGCCATTGGGCGAAGTTCCACGCGAGGTTCTTATGGGTTTTGACAGCATTTGGCATTGGGTGGCTTTGCTGGTCATCGTGCTGGTGATCTTTGGTACCGGTAAACTGACCAAGATCGGCCCCGATCTCGGCAACGCCGTGCGCGGCTTCAAGAAGGCCTTGCACGGCGACGACGATGCGAAGTCCAAATCGGAAGCCGGCGCGGACAAGCTCCAGGCCGATCCGCCGCCTGCCGCGGGCAGCACCAATGCAAAACAGGAACAGCACGACTCGGCCGAGTCGAAGTAATCCGGGCGGTACGCCGCGATGATCGACCTCAGCTACAGCAAGCTGTTGCTGCTGGCAGTGATCGCGCTGATCGTGCTTGGGCCCGAGAAGCTGCCCAAGGCGGCGCGGATGGCCGGTGCGATGGTGCGCAGGGTCAGGCTGGGCTGGGACAGTGTGCGTGCCGAAGTCGAGCGCGAAATCCAGATGGAAGAGATCAAGCGTACCGCGCGCGAAGCGGCTGCGCAGGTGGAGTCTGTGCGAACCGCTGCGTCGGATGTGTCCAAGGACGCACGTGCCGTAGTTGATGAGTCCATGGCCAACGTGACGCATGTCGCCAGCGCTGGGGACGATTCCGATGGCCGCGCCTGAGCAGGATCCGCAGCGTGACGCGGACGCCGAGCCCGGGTTCGACCTCGAACAGGGCATTTTTGCGCACTTGCTGGAGTTGCGTTCGCGCCTGATCAAGGCCATCGCCTGCGTGGTGCTGGTGTTGGCGTGTCTCGTGCCGTTCGCCAACAGGTTGTATGGATGGCTCGCCGAGCCGCTGGTGAAGCGCCTGCCTGTCGGTGCGCACCTGATCGCGACCCAGGTCGCCAGCCCCTTCATCACGCCGTTGAAACTGGCGTTCTACACGGCGCTGTTCATCAGCATGCCGGTGATCGTGTACCAGCTGTGGGCATTCGTGAGTCCGGGCCTCTATCGGCATGAAAAGCGCCTCGCGCGCCCCTTGCTGGTCGCCTCGATACTGTTGTTTTATGCCGGCTGCGCGTTCGCCTATTTCCTGGTGCTGCCGGCGGCGTTCCGGTTCCTGACGATGGTGACGCCGCCGGGTGTGGAGATGATGACCGACATCACGCACTATCTCGACTTCGTGATGATGGTGTTCTTCGCGTTCGGCCTGTGTTTTGAAATCCCGGTCATCCAAGTGATCGTTGCCGCGACCGGGTTTGTCAGCCTCAAGCAGATGAAAGGCTGGCGGCGCTATGCGATCGTCGCCGCCGCGGTGATCGCCGCCGCCATCACGCCGCCGGACATCACCTCGATGCTGATGTTGCTGGTGCCGATGGTGATCCTGTACGAGCTCGGCATCGTCGCGGTACGTTTTCTTGTGAAACCCAAGCCCGCAGCCGATACGGCGGGCCAGGCGTCCTGACGCAGCGTGGCTCCTCCACCGCGCAAGATCGTGCACGTGGACATGGATGCGTTTTACGCATCAGTTGAACAGCGTGACGATCCTTCGCTGCGTGGCCGCCCGGTCGTCGTCGCATGGAAGGGCGCGCGCTCGGTCGTGTGTGCGGCCAGCTACGAGGCCCGCAAGTTCGGCGTGCACTCGGCGATGCCGGCGCTGCGTGCCGAGCGCTTGTGTCCGCAGGCGGTTTTCGTGCCGCCGGACTTCGCGCGTTACAAAGCCGTGTCGCGACAGGTGCGCGAGATCTTTGCGCGGCATACCGGCCTGATCGAACCGTTGTCGCTCGACGAGGCCTACCTCGACGTCACGTGCAACACGAGCGGCCTCGTGTCGGCCACCGCGGTGGCCGAGGCAATCCGTGCGGCGATTCGCGCCGAAACGGACCTGACCGCGTCGGCGGGTGTGGCGCCAAACAAATTCCTGGCCAAGATCGCATCGGACTTTCGCAAGCCGGATGGCTTGTTCGTGGTGCGCCCGTGCGATGCGCTTGCGTTTCTTGCGCCGCTGCCGGTCGAGCGCCTGCCGGGCGTGGGCAAGGTGATGCAGCGCAACTTGGCCGAGCTTGGCATCGCGCATGTTGCCGATCTGCGGGTGTTCGCTGCCGACAAGCTGGAACGGCGTTTCGGCCGGTTCGGAAAGCGCCTGCATGAATTGGCGCTGGGTATCGACGATCGGCCGGTGACGCCAAACCGTCCGACGCTGCAGATTTCATCCGAGGACACCTTCGAGCACGACCTCGCACTCGATGACCTGGCGCCGCACATCATGCGGCTGGCCGAACACGCGTGGGCCGCGCATGTGCGTGAGGCACAGGGGCCACACGGGCGCATCGCCCGCAGTGTGGTGCTGAAGCTCAAGACATCGGATTTCCGGATTTTGACGCGAACCGTTACGCCGGCCGAGCCGCCATCATCCGCGCAGTTGGTCGCGGACATCGCGTGCGCGCTGCGTCAGCGCGTCACCTTGCCGTCGAGTACCCGCTATCGCCTCGTCGGCGTTGGCCTCGCCGGTTTCGTCGATCGCGACAGCTTTGAGGCACAGCGGGAACTGTTCGACTAGGAAGCGGGGCAACGTGCCTGCTGCAACCGCAACGGCATTGGCCACGGATCGGCACGGACAGACACGTATCTGGCTTTCGATCCGTGAACATCCGTGTGAATCCACGGTTGCCTTTGCCTATTTTCTCTTCGGAATGAACAGGTCGGTGATGGTGCCTTCGGCAACTTCGGCGGCCATGCCGACAGTCTCGCCAAGCGTCGGATGCGGGTGGATCGTGAGTGCGATGTCGCTGATCTCGGCGCCCATCTCGATGGCGAGCGCGACTTCGGAAATGAGATCGCCCGCATGCACGCCGACGATGCCGCCGCCGATCACGCGGTGCGTGGCCTTGTCATAGATCAGCTTGCTGAAGCCCTCCGGCCGATCCATGCCGAGCGCGCGCCCGGATGCCGCCCACGGAAATTTGCCGACGCCCACGTCCAGGTTCTTGTCCCTGGCCTCGTGCTCGGTGACGCCCACCCACGCAATCTCTGGGTCGGTGAAGGCAACCGAGGGCACTACCCGCGCATCGAAATGGCGCTTCTGGCCTGCCGCAACCTCTGCGGCGGCATGGGCTTCGTGCACGGCCTTGTGCGCCAGCATCGGCTGGCCGACCAAGTCGCCAATCGCGAAGATGTGCGCGACATTGGTGCGCATCTGCGTGTCGACCGGGATCAATCCGCGCTCGGTGACGGCGACGCCCGCCTTGTCGGCGCCGATCTTGCCGCCGTTGGCGCTGCGGCCGACCGCCACCAGTACGCGGTCGTAAGTCTTGCGTTCCGGGATGCTCTCGCCCTCGAACTCGCAGGCGATGCCGTTCTTCTGCGCCTTGGCGGCGGTGACCTTGGTCTTCAGGTGCACGGAGACGCCCTGATTCTTCAAGCGCGCCGCCAGCGGACGCACCAGATCCGCATCCGCGCCTGGCATCAGCTGGTCCATGAATTCGACGACGATGACGGCGCTGCCGAGCGCACGATACACCGTCGCCATTTCGAGTCCGATGATGCCGCCGCCGACCACCAGCAGGGTCTTGGGGACGTCGAGCAATTGCAGCGCGCCGGTGGAATCCATCACGCGCTCGTCGTCCCAGGGGAAGATCGACAGGCGCACCGCCTGCGAGCCGGCCGCGATGATGGCCTGCTCGAAACGGATCAGCTTCTTGTCAACGCCGTGCACCACTTCGAGTTCGTGCGGCGAAACGAAGCTGCCGGCGCCCTGCACTGTGCGTACCTTGCGTTGTTTCGCCATCGCGGCGAGTCCGCCGGTCAGCTTGCCGACGGTCTTGTCCTTGAAGTCGCGCAGTTTGTCGAGATCGATTTTCGGAGCGCCGAAGGTGATGCCGTGGGTGGCCATCGACTCGGCCGCGTCGATCACTTCGGCCGCATGCAGCAATGCTTTTGATGGAATGCAGCCGACGTTGAGGCAAACACCGCCAAGGGTGCCGTAGCGTTCAACGAGCACCGTGTCGAGGCCAAGGTCAGCGGCGCGGAATGCGGCGCTGTAACCGCCGGGCCCGGAGCCGAGCACCAGCATGGCGCATTCGATGTCGGGCTTGCGGCCGGTTTCGGCAACGCCTTGTAGAGCATGGCTTTGGCCCGCTCCCCCGTGCACGGGGGAAGGTTGGGATGGGGGCGTTGATTTTCGTTCGCCAACATTTTGCGCAGCGGTTGCCCCCCCATCCGGCCTGCGGCCACCTTCCCCCGCACGCGGGGGCAGGGAAACGCCCTTGCTGCCGGTCTCTGCTTCGAGGATCGCAATGACCAACCCCTGCTGGACGTTGTCGCCAACCTTCACCTTCACTTCCTTGATGATGCCCGCGGCGGAAGCCGGTACTTCCATCGTGGCCTTGGCGGATTCCAGCGTCACCAGGCCCTGGTCCTGCTCGACCCGGTCGCCGGGCTTGACCATCACCTCGATCACCGGAACGTCGTGGAAGTCGCCGATGTCGGGCACCGTCAGTTCAATCGTATTCGCCATGTCGTCGCCCCCGTCACAGCAGCGCCCGGCGCATGTCGCCGAGCAATTGCGCGAGGAACGCGGTGAAGCGCGCCGCGGCGGCGCCGTCGATCACGCGATGATCGTAACTGAGCGACAACGGCAGGATCAGGCGTGGTGTGAATTCCTTTCCATCCCAGACCGGTTGCGTCGACGAGCGCGAGACCCCGAGGATCGCGACTTCCGGCGCGTTGATGATGGGCGTGAACGCGGTGCCGCCGATGCCGCCTAGCGACGAGATCGAGAAGCAACCGCCGGACATTTCCGCAGGCATGAGTTTGCCGTCACGCGCTTTCTTCGCCAGTGCCGACATTTCCCGGGCGATTTCGAGCACGCCCTTGCCGTCGCAATCCCGGATCACCGGGACCACCAGTCCGTTCGGGGTATCGGCGGCGAAACCGACATGAAAATATTTCTTGAGGATCAGGCTTTCGCCCGCAGCGTCCAGCGAGGCGTTGAAGTCCGGATACTTCTGCAGGGCCGCGACCGAGGCCTTGATCAGGAAGGCCAGCATCGTCACCTTGGTGCCGGACTTTTCGTTTTCCTCGTTGAGCGCCACGCGCAGCGCTTCGAGGCCGGTGATGTCGGCGTCCTCGAACTGCGTGACGTGCGGGATCATCGCCCAGTTGCGCGCGAGGTTGGCGCCCGAGAGTTTGTTGATCCGCGACAATGGCCGGGTTTCGGTTTCGCCGAATTTCGAAAAATCGATCTGTGGCCATGGCAGCAGGTTGAGGCCACCGCCCGTGCCCGTGCCTGCGGCAGGCGCGTCGCCGCCAGCCATCACCGACTTCACGAACTGCTGCACGTCTTCCTTGCTGATGCGCCCACCGCGTTCGCTGCCCGAGACACGCGCAATGTCGACGCCCAGCTCGCGCGCAAACGCGCGCACCGCCGGGCTGGCATAGGGCACCTTGCCGGGCATGATGGATTCTGCGTCGAATGGAATGGGTGGCGCGTGGCGTGCAAGGTCACTCCCTCCACCGCTGGCGGGGAAGGGTTGGGGTTGGGGCGATGCTTGCGCCGGTGTCGCGCTGGTCGCGGCATCGGTTGGCTTGCCCCACTGCACATCCCCCCGCGAAGCGGAGGGAGGAACAACTTGGCTCCCCCCGCTGCTTGCAGGCGATGGTTGAGGTGGGCGTGATTCCTGCGCAGCACCTTCGGCCTCGATCGTCGCAATCACTTTGCCTTCAGCCACTTCGTCACCGACCTTGACCTTGACTTCGCGCACGGTGCCGGCGAAGGGTGCCGGTACCTCCATCGTGGCCTTGGCAGACTCCAGCGTCACCAGGCCCTGATCCTTGTCGACATGGTCGCCGGGCTTGACCATCACCTCGATCACCGGCACACCATGGAAATCGCCGATGTCCGGTACCGTTGCTTCGCGTACGTCCGCCATGCCCGCTTCCTTTGATTGCCATGCCTGCAAGATGCCCAGTTTCGCGCATTTGCGTGCTTGCGTCATGTAGCGAGCGGGTGAGGTTTCGAAAGTCACCGTGACCATTGGCCGATGACGTGCCGCGCGTTGCCCCGGCAAACATGCCCGGCAATCCCAATAAACCCGCAGCAGGGGCTCCACCATGCTGACGATCCGGAGTGTTTCCAGGACCTACCCGAACGGCGTGCGCGCGCCGAAGTGTCGTCGTAGCGGTGATCGAAGATGTGGAGCTTTCGTCCATCGCTGTTCCTGCCAGTCGTGGCCGCCGTCACCGGCACGGATGCTTCCTTCACAGGAAATCCGATTGCGATGTCACCAGACGCCGGCCTTGCCGCGGGGCACTATTTCCCCGGCAGTGGCAGGAACCTGGCCGGGTTGTAGCCGCCGACCTCGAACTGCAGGGTTTGCTTGCCGTGGTCCTTCGTCACCACGTCCATGGTGATGACGTGGGTCTTTGCGAGCGCGGCGATGAAGCGCTTGTCGTCCTTGATGAACATGGCGGGTTCGCCGGTGGGCGGCAGGTAACCCTTCCATGTCTCGCGCTTGCCGTCGAATGTCATCACGACATTGCAGTTGCCCTTGCACACGAAGCCCTTGCCGTTGCCGAACAGGTAGACGCTTTGGCCCCATTTCGCGTGGCGGCGGAGTACCAATCGGATCTGGTCGGCGCGGTCATGCCCGGTGGCGTAGATGCTGGCCGTGTGCTGCAGACCCTGCACATCGGCGGTCTGGTAATACCAGAGGTTCGCGAGGCGATCGTGCTCGGCCGTGGCCTGCAGGCGCGCCTGGATGTCCGGGAGGGTCTTGCCGACCTCGGTTGCCGCGCGCGTGCCTGGATACTTCTGGACGATCTCCTCGCCGATGGGGGCTGCGAAGGCGTCCTTGTGGCCGGCCAACATCTGCTGGTACATCTTCAATTCCTTGGCGGCCGCGACCTCATCCGCCGTGGCTTGCGCCGAGGCCGAGGGCGTTGTCGCCGCGGTCGGCGACTGTTGCGAGCAGCTCGCACAAACCAGCAGTGCCACGACTGCCAGGGCGAAGGCCGACGGTCGAATCAACGAGTTCGGAGTGGTCGTAGTCATGCCGCGCAGTTTACACGTCCGTACCGCACCCGCGCGCGCCACACGGTACCCGCGCGGATCGCGGGCGCCGGCAGGTATGGCGAAGGGCCGCGCGCGACTTGTTGGTGCCTGAGGTCAGGCGGCTGAGCAGGGATCGCGGCCCATCAGGTGGTCGTAGGTGGAAACGTGGACGTCGCGCTGGTGGCCATCGCGACCGGAGGCGCCCGCCGAATCCATGCGTTCGCACGCCTCGGCGCGCGGGATCTTTACGCCGTGCACCGGTATCCGGCTCCATGCGTTATGGTGACGGCGCGAGTGCCCACCATTGAACGATGCCGCGTAGCTGCTGCGCACCACGCCGTCACCGGGAACCGAGGACGGACAGCGTGTGTGCCGATAGAACACCTCGCCGTCGGCGGCGCGGCATTCCCATGACATCGGTGGCTGGCGTTTGCGAATGCGGCGCGTGTGCGCGCGACGGGGCAATGCCGTGGACCGGCGACTGGACGGCGTCATCACCGGCGCGCGCCTCGGTGCGGAAGGATCGATCAAGGGCTGCCCCGCGACTTCGCGTTTGCTCTGGTGCGTGCCGGCCGGGCACGGTGTGTCGCGAAACGTCGCGGCATGCTGGCCATCCGTGCACCGATAGATCGATGCCGCCGGCGCAGCGCAGGCAATGCTGCAGAGCAGCAGGGCGCACACCGCCCGCAGCAGCATCAGCCGGGCTCCACGGCATCGGAGCAAGGGGTTGCGTGGGCGCTTTGGCATGAGGTTTACCTGCACGGAGTCGCGAGCATGTTGCTGTGCCGGGCGGCCCCGTACCATCGGCCAATGCCGCGTCGGGGCGTCGGAAATTTCCGATGCGGCCCAGCGTGAAATCCGTGTCCGCCGCAGGCGCGCGAATAGCGGTTCGCTGCGAAGCGCGTGGGCCATGGCGCGCTGCAAGGGCGCCATCACTTTGTGCGGTTGCTAAACTGGTGGTTTCGCATCCAGGCGGGCCAATGCAGCCGCAGGGGATCGCGTTTCATCATCCGTGGGCGTTCTGGCTCGGCTGCGTTGCCGTCGCCGCCGGAGTGTGCCTGCACCTGCCGATGTACGTGATGGCGGCGCCGATGCATTTCCATCTGGCCGGGATGCCGATGGACGCGTCGATGGAAGTCGGAATGCTGCTGATTCCGTCGGGCGTATTATTGGCGGCCTACGGCTTGATGCCGCGCCTCGCGCAAGTGCGCTTGACCACGCACGGCGGCGCACATCTGCATTTCCATGTTGCCGACGGCGTGCCGTTGAACGGCGAGCACTGGAAGCTGGTGGTGGTGCTGGCCATCGCGCTCACCATCGACGTGATGAAGCCGGCGTCGATTGCCTTCGTGATGCCGGGCATGGCGCGCGAATACGGGATCAGCATGTCGACCGCAGGCTACCTCGCGCTGTCGGCCCTGATCGGTACGGCGGCCGGCTCGATCGTGTGGGGGCGCCTTGCCGACATGTTCGGGCGGCGTGCCGCGATCCTGCTTTCGGCATTGCTGTTCATGGGCACGGCGATCTGCGGGACGATGCCGTCGTTCGGCTGGAATATCGTGATGTGTTTCATGATGGGCGCGGCAGCGGGCGGCATGTTGCCGATCGCGTTCACGCTGATGGCCGAAACGATCCCGGCGCGCCACCGCGGTTGGTTGCTGGTGGCGCTCGGCGGGATTGGTACGTCGGCGGGTTACCTCGCGGCGTCTGGTGCGGCCACGTTGCTGGAACCGGAATTCAGTTGGCGCGCGCTGTGGCTGCTGAATCTTCCGACCGGCGCCCTGATCGTGGTGCTGAATCGTTATATTCCCGAATCGCCGCGCTTCCTCGCCGGTGCCGGCTTGCACGACAGCGCGCGCGCGGTGCTGGCGCGCTTTGCCGGTTCAAGCGCCGGACTGGTTGCAGACGCCGCGGCGGAAGCATCACCGATCATGGAAATCCACCAGCCGCGCGCGGGCTTGCGCGAAATGCTGCGCGGCCGCCACGCGCGCATCACGGTCGCATTGATGGTGTGCGGGTTGGCGTGGGGCCTGGTCAATTTCGGATTCGTGCTGTGGTTGCCCGCCAATTTGCACAAGCTGGGCCTCGACGCGCACGCATCCAGTTTGTTGATGGCGCAGTCGGCACTGCTGGCCATTCCCGGCATCGTGGTGGTGGTGTGGTTGTATCAGCGCTGGAGCAGCTTCAAATCGCTGGTGTTGTTCGTGGGCTTGACCGTGGTGGCGTTGCTGGCGTTTGCAGCGATCGAAGTTGCCGGCCTGCGCGCGCAGGCGCTGACGATTGCGGCGACCGTGCTGTTGCTGATTTCGATCAGTGGCGTGATCGCCACCATGATTCCGTATGCCGCCGAAATCTATCCGGTGCACTTGCGCGGCACCGGCTCGGGCTTGATTGCCGCCGGTTCCAAGATGGGCGGCATTCTTGGCGCGGCCTTCGGCGTGGCGGGCCTGTTCGACAGCTTCCTGTGGGCGGCGCTGGTGATCGCGGTGCCGATGACGTTGGCCGGCGTGATGTTGTGGCGCGGCGGCGTCGAGACCAGCGGTCATGAACTTGAGGCGATCCAGCAACGGTTTGAAAGCCCGTAGGCTCGACGCAAGTCGAAGAAAAGCCTTTGCCGCGGATCAACCCGGATCAGATTGCGGTGCGTGTGACTCTGCGCAGGTTCACGTCAAAAACCTGCTTGCGATGCGTATCGGCCGAGCGCCCAAGCATTTGCCCAGGATCGAGATGGAAAGAGCTTGCATCCGTGAGCATTCGTGCAAATTCGTGGCAGGCGTTTTTACTGCGTGCAAACCAGCTTCGATCAGGTCACTGTTCCGACGAGCCAGCCGCCGCTTGCGGCGCCACGTGCCGCGCCAGCGCCAACCCCTTCAACACGTGCAAGGCTTCGGACAAGGCGTAATCATTCACTGCCAGCTGACCGGCATCGGCATCGCCGGTGGCCGCATGGGTGCCGGCCAGATGGTTCGGCAGGTCGCTCTCGTGTTCGCCGCTGGCGAGTGACGGCGCCTTGTCGATGCTCACCGACACATCGCCCAGCACGATATCGGGCGTAATGCCGGCGACCTGGATCGAGGTACCGTTCGGCGTGTAGTAGCGCGCCGTGGTCAGTTTCACGGCGTCGCCGTTGCCGAGTGGCAGGACAGTCTGCACCGAGCCTTTGCCGAAGGTGCGCCTGCCCATGATCAGGGCGCGGTGGTTGTCCTTCAGCGCGCCGGTGACGATTTCGGCGGCCGAAGCGGTGCCGTTGTCGACCAGCACCACCATCGGTGCGCCGTCCAGCAGGTCACCCGGTTTGGCGCTGAACTTCAGGTCTGCCTGCGCAAGGCGGCCGCGGGTGCTGACGATCAAACCGGAATTCAGGAAATCATCGGCCACGCCGACCGCCGATGTCACCAGGCCGCCCGGGTTCGAACGCAAGTCGAGCACCGCGCCGCGCAGCGGGCCGTCTTGCTTCTGGAGCTCGGTCAGTTTGCGGGTGAGTTCGTTCGCGGTGTCTTCCTGGAATTCGCTGATGCGCAGGTACGCGAAGCCCGGTTCGAGCATGCGCACCGCCACGCTGGTGACCTTGATCCGCTGGCGCACCAGCGTGATGGTCACCGGCTTGTTCGCGCGCGGATGCAGGATCGACAGGGTGATCGAGGTGCCGATCGGACCGCGCAATTTGTGGGTGGCGGCATCCAGCGTGTCCGGCCGCACCGGCACGCCGTTGATCGCCTGGATCACGTCGCCCGCGACGATGCCGGCGCGCTTGGCCGGGCCGCCATCGAGCGGCGCGACGATCAGCAACTGGTGGTTGACCTGCGCCACCTCGATACCGAGCCCCGAATATGCGCCGGAGGTATCGTCGCTGAGATCACGCAGCTCGCTCTTGTCGAGAAACGCGCTGTGCGGATCGAGCCCCGCCAGCATGCCGCGCACCGCCGCCTGCATCAGTTGCTGGTTGCCGACCGGCTCGACATAGGCTTGCTTGATCAACTCGAAGGCACGCGTGAAGGTCTGGATGTCGGCGAGGCTCGGTACATCGGTGCTGCCGCTGCTTGCCGCCGGCGCGGGTGCAGCGGCACTCGCCGCCGAGGCCGGTATTGCCGGCGCTGAAACCGCTGGTGCCGCCGCGGTTGCGCACGCCGCGCCCATCAGCAAGGTGATGCCAAGCAAGCCTTGGGTGCATCGAGTCATGTCGATTGTCCGGTCGAGCGGCGCAGGTTGCGCGGTTCATTGTAGGCGCAGATCTCGGCACGAGGCATGAGGCGACATGGGAGGGCACCAGTGCTGAACTCCGAGCCTGGGTTCATTGAACTTGTGGTGTTGCCACCAGGGTCCCGAATATCGAGTTGGGGCACGGTTCCTGCTGAAGGGTTGGCGAAAGGTTGCCGGGTCCCGCTGCCTGTACACGGGCCAGCCACGAAAGGGAGTTCGATATGACGTTGCGAGCATTGGGTTGCACCGGTCGTCTTGGCTTCGGTATTGTCGCGAATAATCGCAAGCGGGGGGGGGGCACTTCTTCGCCTGCTAGCGGTCGGCTGCCTTGTATTCATATGCGGAGCCGCGCTGTTGGTGTCGATGCAGGCGTGCGCGGATGGTTCTGGAACAGAGCCTCCTGTTAGAACAGAGCCTCCTATGATTGTAAGGGGCTTGCGCATCTCATGCCCATCGGGAAGCCTGCCGGTGTGGGATGGCAATTATTT
>DZCM01000067.1 GCA_022730295.1 Rhodanobacter sp.
CGCCGAACATGATCGGGTCGGACACCTTCATCATGGTGGCCTTGAAGTGCACCGAGAACAGCACGCCTTGCGCTTTCGCGTCGGCGATCTGGGCACGGATGAAGGCAGCGAGCGCGCGGTGCGACATCACCGCGGCATCGACGATTTCGCCGGCCACAACCTTCACCGCTTCCTTCAACACGCGCGTCTGGCCGTCCGCGCCTGCGAGCACGATTTTCAAGCTGCCGGCCTTGCCCAGCGTGTGCGATTGTTCCGAGCCGTAAAAATCCCCGCTGTCCATGTGCGCGACGTGGGTTTTCGAATCCCGGCTCCACGCGCCCATCTTGTGCGGGTGCTTCTTCGCATACGCCTTGACGGATGCCGGCGCGCGACGATCGGAATTGCCCTGCCGGATGACCGGGTTGACCGCGCTGCCCTTGACGCGGTCGTAGCGTTTCTTGATGTCCTGTTCGGCGTCGTTTTTCGGCGCATCCGGATAATCCGGCAATGCGTAGCCCCGGCCCTGCAGTTCCTTCACCGCGGCTTTCAATTGCGGCAACGATGCGCTGATGTTCGGCAACTTGATGATGTTGGCCTCGGGCTGCAGCACCAATCGGCCGAGTTCTGCCAGATCATCCGCAACCTTCTGGTTGTCCTGCAACCGCTCGGGGAACTGCGACAGGATGCGCCCGGCCAGCGAGATGTCACGGCTTTCAAACCGCACGCCTGCCGAAGCGGCAAAGACTTCGAGGATCGGCAACAATGATGCCGTCGCGAGGAACGGCGCTTCATCGGTCAGGGTGTAGATGATCGTTGGCGTGGCAGGCATCGAGCGTTCCTTCCGGGCAACAGGCAAGCGGCCATTGTCGCGGGTTGCACGCTGGCCGCCAAGCAGCCCCGTGCAACCCCGCCCCAACCAGAGATGCCAGCACGATGCTGATCGCGTTCAACAAACCCTTCAACGTGCTGTGCCAGTTCACCGACCGCAGCGTGCCCCCGCGGCGCACACTGGCGGAGTTCGGCCTGCCGCCAGACGTGTATCCCGCCGGCCGTCTGGATTACGACTCGGAGGGCCTGTTGCTGCTGACCGACGACGGCGCGCTCGCGCACCGCGTCACCGATCCGCGTTACAAGGAATCCAAAACCTATCTGGCGCAAGTGGAAGGCACGCCGGACGCGGCTTCGATCCAGCACCTGCGTCGCGGCGTGGAACTGAAGGATGGCCTGACCCGCCCCGCCGTGGCGCGCCTGATCACCGAGACACCGGAATGGCTGTGGCCGCGTGATCCGCCGGTGCGCTTTCGCAAGTCGGTCCCCGATGCCTGGCTGGAGCTGACAATTCAGGAAGGCCGCAACCGCCAGGTGCGACGCATGACCGCGGCGGTTGGCCTGTCGACCTTGCGCTTGATTCGCACGCGGATCGGCGAACACACCCTGGCGGGGCTACTGCCCGGGCAATGGCGTAGCGCGCCGGTTGGCTGACCACACGCCGCGTTCATGCGGCGTGCCTGCCGTTCTATCTGATGCCGAAGAAGGCACGCGCGTTGGCTGCGGTTTGCGTTGCCAGCGCGTCGGGCGCCGCCCCGCGCAAGCTCGCAACCACGTCGCAAATGTGGGCGAGATACATCGGCTCGTTGCGGCGGTGTGACGGCTGCGGCTTGACGTCACGCGGCAACAGGTAAGGCGCGTCGGTTTCCAGCAGCAAGCGGTTGGCAGGAATCTCGCGCACCAGTTCGCGCAGGTGCAGGCCGCGGCGTTCGTCGCACACCCAACCCGTGATGCCAATGTGGCAATCCAGATCGAGATAATCGAACAGCGCGCGCCGCTGGTCGGTGAAGCAGTGCACCACCACCGCCGGCACCTGGTCACGCGCGGCTTTCAACAGCGCATGGAAGTCGTCATGTGCATCACGCTGGTGCAGGAACAGCGGCTTGTGCAGGTCAATCGCGATCGCCAGTTGTTGCTCGAACGCCGCGCGCTGCGCCGGACGTGGCGCCAGGTCGCGATAATAGTCGAGCCCGGTTTCGCCGACCGCCAGCACTTCGGGCGCGCGTTGCAGTGAGCGCAGCAATGCATCGGTCTCCGCACCGTAGTCGCCCGCATGATGTGGATGCACGCCGGCCGTCGCGTACAACACGCCCGCGTGTGCACGCGCCAACGCCAACGCGTGCTCACTGCCGGAGCGCGAGGCCCCGGTGACCACCATCCGCTCGACGCCATGCTCGCGCGCACGCTCCAGCACCGCATCGAAGTCATGCCGGAAGGATTCGTGGGTGAGGTTGGCGCCGATGTCGATCAGGTGCATGGACGGATCGCGTGACTTGAGTCGCGCAGCCTAACAAAGCCCGCGACGGCGTGTCTCGCTCGAAGCGACGGCCGAACAACGATTCACGACCGCTTCGCCGATGCCCTGGCCGACCATCGCCACCCCGGTCACGCTGGCGGACTGCCGGGGCGTCGCGACGAGTCCGCGCGCTCGAACCCACGGTCTGTCCCCAGCAACAGTTGCAACGCCACCTTCTGTTCCAGCAGATTTTCGTCGAGGTTCAGCAGGGCCAACTTGCGCTCGAGCGCGTTCGCTCGAAGCCGGGTTTTCGCGACGCCGGAAACATCCCCCGGCTGCGCGACCGCACGCACGCGGTCGAGCGTGCGGGAAGTGAATGCACTCGCCTGCCGCAGTTGCGCGCGCTGGCGCACCAGCAGCGCCTGCGCCTGCACGATCCGTTCGACCTGCGCGCGCGCCTGCAGCAAGCGGATGGCGTACTCGTCGTGTAACGCCTTGCGCGTGGCCCCGGCGATCGCGATGTTGCCGCGGTTGCGATTGAAGATCGGCAGGGTCAGTGAAAGCCGGAACCCGCGGGTGTAGATGGCGTCGGCGCCGCGCGCCCGGGTGAAGCCGATTCCGATCGCCGGAAACTGCGCCAGGATAGCCTGACGATAACGGGCATCCGCACTGCGGTATCCCGCCTGCAAGGCCAGCAGATCGGGGCGCCGCCGCGGCAAGTCGTTGAGGGCGCGCGTCACGTCCGTGGTGTCGGGAGCGGCGATGTTCGCCGGACCGACCAGGTGCAGGCGTGCCCTGGGCGACAAGCCCAGCAGCGCGTTCAAGTCCTGTCGCGTTTTCAGGTGTTGCTGCTCGGCACGGCGCAGACGGGCTTGCACGGCCTGCCACGCGGCAAGATCGGTTGCGATGGCGGTTTGCGAGACGTCGCCGTTGCCGCCCGCCGCCACCAGTCGCGCATGCTGCCCGGCCAGCGCGCTTGCTTCTTCGCGCAACACCGCGAGCATCTTCGCCTGATAGACATCGCGCACGAACAGCTGGCGGGCCGCGCCGATCGCCTGCCACTCCATCCACAAGAGGTTCAGGTCGACCTCGCGTGCCGAGGCGTTGGCCGCGCGTTTGGCCAGCGGGTGGGCAAGCAGTGTTTCGACGTCGTACGCAAGCCCCAGCGCGAAGGGCGAGGTTTCGGCCGGCCCCGCGGTCGGCGTGGCGTGCGCCAGATCCAGCACCGGATCGGGCAAAAGGCCAGCGGCGAAGGCCTGGGCCTGCGCGATGCCGCGCTGGTCGCGCGCGAGTTTCAGTTGCGGGTTGTTGGCCACCGCAAGGATCGCGACGTCGGTCATGTCGAGGCCGCGCTCCGGATCGAAGCGGTGATGACGCGGCGGAAACAGGCGCAACACCGCTGCATCCACCTTGATGTCGCCCGGCTGGATCGGCGCGCGGACGTGCCGATCCAGCGGCAACGGCCGATAGCTGGCGCAGCCGCCCAGCAGCAGGACCAGCGCCCAGACCAGTCTGCGCACCTTCATCGGCGCGACCTTCCCCAGCGCAGGTACAGCGCCGGCAACAGGTTGGTCGAAAGCACCGAACTCCACACCACGCCGCCCAGCACCACGATCGCCAATCCCTGTTCCGGTGCGGCGCCCTGGCCGAAACCCAGCGCGGTGGGCAGCATGCCCAGCGCGGCGGTGAGCGCCGTCAACACGATGGGACGCAGGCGTTCGCGGGTGGCGAGACGGACGGCGTCTTCCGGCGGCATGCCCTTTTGTTCGTGGGCGCGCACGTAGGTCAGCAACACGATGCCGTGATTGAGGCTGACGCCGACCAGCGTCAGCAGTCCGATCAGGCCGGTGGCATTCAGGCCCACGCCGGAAATCGCCAGCGCCAGCGCGCCGCCCGTGAACGCCAGCGGCGCCTGCAACAGCAGGATCAGCGGCAGCCGCCAGCCACCGAACTGCAGCGCGAGGATGCCCAGCATCAGGATCAGCGCCAGCGCGACGGCAAGACCCATCGCTGCGGCGGTCCGGATCAGTTCCCGGTACATGCCGCCGAATTCGATGCGATAGCCTTGCGGCATTGCGAGCCCGTGCAACGCCGCCCTGGCATCGGCAACGACGCTGCCCAGGGCCCGCAGCGGCGTGGCCATGATGGTCAAGGCGCGCTCGCCGCCGAAGTGTTCGATTTGATTGGGTTGTGCCTGCAGGTCGAGCTTCGCAACCTGCGCCAACGGTACCCAGCCCCTGGCGGTGGCGATCGGTTCGCGCCCGAGTTGCGCGAGATCGAGATACGGCGCGTCCGCCTGGCGCAGATAGATGTCGAGCCGGCTCGCGCCATGTGGCATGCTGGCCAGCACCCGGCCGCGCAGCAGCAGGCCGAGTTGCCGCGCGAGATCGGCCGGCGCGAGGCCGAGGCTGCGCATGACTTCCGCACGCGGCCGGATTTGCAGCTGGGTCACCGGGTAGGCATCGTCATTGAAGATGTCGGAAAGCGCGGGCACAGTCTTGAGCCGCGCCACGACCTGCTGCGACAGGCGGCGCAGCCTGTCGATGCGGTTGCCGAACAGGGTGATCTCGAACGGTTGCGGCAACCCCGAAAGGCTTTCGCCGACGCGTTCGATGGTCGGCGTGTCGATGCTCTGCACCACGCCGGGTTGCCGCGCCACCGCGCGCAGGTGCGCGGCGAGCCGGTCCAGGCTGTCGGTGCCGATGCCGGGCTTCAGCACGATCTGGATTTCGCCGGCGGAGGTCTTCTCGGTATAGGCGGTGTTGCGCGCGGAACCGATCCGCGCGAACACGTGCGCCACCGCGGGATCGGCGCGCAGTGCTGCGCTCATGCGGTCCGCCGCCGTGATGGTCTGGTCCAGCGAAGTGCCTGGCGGCAGGGTGAAACTGTCGAGCAGCACCCCTTCGTTCGGCAGCGGCAGGAAATTCACCGGCACCAGAACCAACGCGCCCAGCGAGACCGCGAACAGCGCGGCGGCGCCAGCCAGACTCAGGCCGGGCCGGCGCAGCGTGAAGTCGAGCAGCCTTGCGTTGCCGCGCGTCAGCCAGCCGAGAAAGCGTCGGCCGCTGGCGGGCGCGGCGCCGACCGGCCCGCGCCGCGCCAGCACCAGCGGGATCAGCGTCAACGACACCAGCAGCGACGCCAGCAGCGCCAGGCTCATCGCCAGCGCGAACGGACGCATGAACAAGCCGGCCAGGCCGCTGACCGCGAGCAAGGGCAGGTAGGACGCGACCGTGGTGAGCGTGCCGGTGATGTCGGCGAGCGCGATGTCGCCGACGCCCGCGCGCACGCCGGCCCATCCCGGCGTGCCGCCCTCCCAGCGGTGCTGGATCGCCTCCAGCACGATGATGCCGTCGTCCACCAGCAGGCCCACGGCCAGGGTCAGGGCGCCCAGGGTCAGCAGGTTCAGGCTCTGGCCGAACGCGTACAATCCGCCGATCGCCAGCACGACCGCGGTCGGGATGCTCAGCGCCAGCACGCCCACGCCGTGGTGACGACCCAGCAGCCAGACCAGCACCCCGATCGCCAGCACCCCGCCGATCAGCATGTCGCGCGAGAGGTCGCTGCCGATCAGTCCGACCAGATGCGCCTGACGATAGATGGTCACCCAGTGCGCGCCTTGCGGAAGCTGGCCCTGCAGGGACCCAAGCGTGTGCGCCAGCGCGGCATCGACCGGCACCGTCGAGGCATCGGGTTGCTTGAACACCACGATGCCCAGACCCGGCCTGCCGTCCAGCTGCACGCCGTAATGCACCGACGGCGGCGTGTTCACCACGTGCGCCAGTGCCGCGAGCGGCAGCGTGCCGGTCGGCGTCGCCACCGGAATCTGCAGCACCTCGCGCGCGGACTGCGGCAAATCGCGCACTTCCAGGAACACATCCTGATGGCCGAGCACGAGGCGTCCTGCGGGCGACAGGACCACCGCGTTCCCGATCGCGCGTGCCAGCGCTTGCACGCCCACGTGGTGCTGGATCAGGGCGGCGGGATCCGGCTGGATCCACAGCGTGGGCGGCCCGGCGCCGAACAGTTCCACGCGCTGCACGCCGGGCAGCGAACGCAACGCGGGCAACACGTGCGTGCGTATCGCGTTTTCGGCCTGCCACGCGGGCACGTCGGCGGGCAGCGCCACGGCGTAGTCGGCCACCTCGTTGACCGCGTTGCCCATGATCTCGGCGTAGGGCGAGACGTTGGCAGGCAGGCTCGCACGGGCGCGGTCGATCGCGCCGTACACCGCCTGCAGGGCCAGTTGTGGATTGCTGCCCTGGGTGAAGCGCGCATCCAGCTCCGCCGTGCCCTCGCTGATTGTCGTGTGCAGCGACGTCAGCCCCTGCAAGCCCATCAACTGGCCTTCCAGCGGCTGCGCGACCAGCGATTCCATTTCCAGCGTGGCATAGCCCGGCGCGTGCACGATCACGCTGACCGCGGGGAAATCGAAGCGCGGCAGCACCTCGGCGGGAATGTGCCACAGCGCCCACGCCCCGTATCCCAGCAGTGCCGTGTACAGCATGGCCCATACCAGCGGCCGTTGCAGCCAGTCGGGCACGCGCATCAGTCGAGCGGCGCGTACTGCGCCGAAAAATCGCGATGGAACAGCAGATAGGCCTGGCGCACGACCACCGGCACGCCCGCCCGCAATCCCTTCGTGATCAGCACCTCGCTGCCGCGCGTGGGGCCGGGCATCACCGCTTGCGCGGCGAGCTTGCCGTGCACATCCGTCAGCACGTACCAGCGGCCCGCGTCGAGAACCAGCGCCTCGGCCGGCACGGCCACCGCAGCGCGGGGCGATCCCGGCCAGACCAGAGCGCCGGTCTCGCCGGCCTGCCAGCGGGCGGAACCGGTCGCCACGAAATTGAACACGCGCGCGCCGTCCGGTGCACGCGTCGGCAGCTCGGCGAGCCTGCGCACCGGAATCGCCGCACCGCCGTCGGCCGGCACGAAACGGGCGGCCGTCGTCGCCGGCAACGGTGGGTTCCCGAATACTTCGACGCGCAGCCACAGCGATCCACGCGGAAGCAAGGTCAGCAACGAGGCACCGGCGGCGACATCGGCCCCTGCTGCCACGCGTACCGCATCGACCGTTGCAGTGGTTGGACTGCTCAGCGTGCGCTGGGCCTGCAAGGCCTCGAACGCGGCATGGGTCGCCGCCGCGTCGCCTTGTGCCGCCGCCAACGCGGCTTGCGCGGCATCCAGCGCCTTGCGGTCGGTGACGACGGGATAGGTTCGCCGCGCCGCCGCCGCGGTGCCTTGCGCGGCGGCGAGTTCATGCCGCGCGGATTGCCAGCGCGCGTGGGCTGCCGCCAGTTCGCCCTCGAGCTTCGGTCCCGCCAGCCTGACCAACGGCTGGCCGGCCTGCACGGCCTCGCCGGGCACGACCAGCACCCGGGCCACGCGTGCGGCGAGCGCCGTGCGCAACACCAGCGGTGACAGCGTTTCCACCCGCGCCCAGCCCTGCACCTGCGGCCGATAGCGCAGCGCGCGCGCCGGCAGCGTGACCGGCGCCGCCAGCGCCGGCGTCGTCAATAGCGCAAGCCATGCCGCATGCCATCGCATCCGCGTGCCGCTCCGGGGCCATCGCCGGCACACCGCCGGCATGCCACGAAGTCTAGGCAGGCAACGCCGTCAGAAGCCGGTCGCTTGCCTGACAATCCTGTCATGGACGCGGGTCGGTTCGGCGCCGCCTCAGACCGCGTCGTGGGCCGAACCGTCCGGCGCGGGAAACCACAGGGTGACTTGGGTGCCCTGGCCACGCGCGCTCTGGATCGCCACGCGCCCCCCATGCAGATCGACGATGGTCTTGACGATGGCAAGTCCCAGCCCCGTGCCCTGCCCGTCGCCGCGCGCACGCGCCGGATCGACCCGATAGAAGCGATCGAACAGGCAGGGCAGATGCGCCGGATCGATGCCGATACCATGGTCGACGACGCGCACGAGGCTCCCCGAATCGCCGACCTCGAGTTCGATGCGGATTTGCGTGCCGGCGCCGGCATGCACGATCGCGTTGGCCAATACATTGGTCAGCGCCTGCCGGAACAACACGGGATCCGCGGTGATCCGCGCATCGCCTGCGATCCCGATCAGCGACCCATGCGCCACCGCCGCCGGCAGCTGTTGCGCCAGGGCCCACCCGCAGGCCTCGCGGCCATCGAACGTTTCCAGGCGAATCGCCTGATCGGCGCGTTCGACGCGGGCCATGAACAGCAGGTTGTCGATGAGCGCGCCGAGGCGACGGCATTCCTCCAGGTTGGATTCCAGCACCGAGCGATAATCCTCGCCTCCGCGCTCGCGCAGCAGGCAGACCTCGAGCGCGCCGCGCATGTTGCCGAGCGGCGTGCGCAATTCATGGGCGAGATCGGCGGAGAAGCGCGACAGGCGGGCAAAAGCCTCATCCAGCCGCATCAGCATGGCATTGAACCCCTGCACCAGCTCCGCGAGTTCGCGCGGCCAGGGCGGATCGGTGGGGATGCGCGCGGACAGGCGCGCCGGCGTCACCTCGCGGGCGGCGCGCACGATGCGCTTGAGCGGGGCCAACGCCCGCGCGGAGACCATGTATCCCGCCAGCACCAGCAACAGGGTGAGCAATCCGAACGTCAGCCAGATCGCATGCCGCAACGTGGACAGCAAGTGCTGGTCGCGCGTGATGTCCATCGCGAGCTGCACGTCGATTCGCGTCGCGCCGGGCCGGTCCTGCAACGGCAAGCTGAAGAGCGCGAATACCCGATCGCCCACCGTTCGCGTCCGCAACGGCGCGTCCGCGAGCGAGGTCGCGGCGAACACGGCCGGCGGCAAACCCGCGCGCATGCCCGGCGTTTCGCCCAGCACCCGCCCGTCGGCGGCGATCACCCGCGCCTCGTATTGGCGGACTCCGCGGTCCGCGGTTTCGCGATCGATCTCGGCGAGCAGGTCTCCGGGATCGCCGTGTCCGTCGACGAGATCGGTCTGCAATTCGGCGACCTTGTCCTTGACGAAACGCTGGTGTTCGGCATCGAAGGTGGACGACAGCTGCCACATGATCGCCGCCGCGAACACCAGCATCACGCCCAGCACCACGACGGTGTAGAACACGGTCAGGCGCGCGCCGATCGACATGGCGCGCCTGGCGGATTCAGTCGCCATCGGCATCCAGCACATAGCCGACGCCGCGCATGGTGCGCAGCATCGGAGCCGGGAAGGGCGCATCCAGCTTGGCCCGCAACCGGCGCACCAGCACGTCGACGCTGTTGGTCTGCGCTTCGAAGCAAAGCCCCCAGACGCTTTCGGCGATCAGGGTGCGGCCCAGCACGCGACCGCGGTGACGCGCCAGCAGGAGCAGCAGCGCATACTCCTTGGGAGTCAGTTGCAGGGTTCGGCCGGCACGTTCGACCCGGTGCCGCAACAGGTCGAAGTGCAGGTCGCCGACGTCGAGTTGCGCGGGTTCACCCGCGGGTTCCGACCTTCGCGCCAGGTTGCGCAGCCGCGCCACCAACTCGGCGAACGCGAACGGCTTGATCAGGTAATCGTCGGCGCCGAGTTCGAACCCGCGCACCCGATCCTCGACGTGGTCGCGCGCGGTCAGGAACAGCACCGGCGTGCGATTGGCTTCCGCGCGCAAGGCCTTCACGATGCTCCAGCCGTCACGGCCCGGCAACATGATGTCCAGCACCGCCGCATCGAAACGGTGTTCCCGCAGCAGCACCAGCGCCGCGCTGCCGTCGTCCACGGCCTCGACCGAAAACCCGACCTCACGCAGACCCTGCAACAGATAGCGTCGCGTCTTGGGTTCGTCTTCGGCGATCAGTATCCGCATGCTGCCGGGATTCCTGTTCAGCAGGCTTTGTTACGCTCGAATGCGGTCGATGCAAACCGCGGTGAGCCATGGAAAGCGTCAACTCGCAGCGCATGATAAACGCCGATCGCTTGACGCATCGCGCCTTCGTGGCGGGCATGTTCTTCAAGGGCCTGGATGGCAGCCTCGAATTGCTCGGCGCGGCCGCCCGCGTGTGCACGCGCCAACGCCAACGCGTGCTCACTGCCGGAGCGCGAGGCCCCGGTGACCACCATCCGCTCGACGCCATGCTCGCGCGCACGCTCCAGCACCGCATCGAAGTCATGCCGGAAGGATTCGTGGGTGAGGTTGGCGCCGATGTCGATCAAGTGCATCGCAGTTCATTGCGGCCGGTGAGGCGCAGCAGCGTAGCAGCGTAGCAAAGCGCGCATGAAAAAACGCCCCCGGTGGCCGGGGGCGTGGTTTCAGTCCAGCGTTGCGGCGGGGAGGGTCAGCGCGTGCCTTCCACTTTGACCACCACGCGGCGGTTGGGCGCAAGGCAGGCGATCAACTTGGCGTGGCCCTTGTCATTGCAGGTCACCACCGGATCAACCTCGCCGCGGCCGGCCGCGGTGATCTGATTCGCCGCCACGCCGTGCTTGACCAGGAAATCGCGCACGCTGTTGGCCCGCTCGCTGGAGAGTTTCAGGTTGTAGGCGTCGCTGCCGATGCGATCGGTGTAACCGGTCACCTCGATCTTGTCGGCCTTGACGCCCTTCGCGGTCAGCTTGGTCGCGAGACCGGTCAGTTCGGCCACGCCGGTCTTGGTGACATCGGCCAGTTTGTACTTGTCGAACGCGAACAGGGCGTCCGCCGACAGCGTGAAAGTCTGATCCGTCGCCTTCGGCGGCTCCGGCTTCGGCGCGGGCGGATTGACGATGTCCGCGCAGGACGCCGGATTCCAGTAGGTGCTGCGCGCGACCTTGTGGTCGTCGAAAAGGATCTTGAATTCACACTGGGTCACGGCACCGTTGTTGCGCAGGTTGAACAGGTAGTCCCATTCGCGCGCACCGAAACCCTCATTGAATTGCGGGGCACCGATCAGCGCCATCACTTGCTGCTTGGTGAGGCCCGGCTGAACTTGCCGCACGTGCTCGAGAACGGGGAAGGTACCGCCACGATGCAGTGCATTGGTGGCGCTGGTTTGCGGCCACACCAGCTGCTGCGCGTGGGTGCCATCCGGGGCGACGCCGTGACTTAGCGTGCTGCAGCCGGCGAGCACACTCGCAGTCAGCACGGCAGCGGTAGCAATGGAAAGCATGCGAATTGCAGGTTGCATCGTGAACTCCTTCGAAGGGTGGGTAGTGATCCGGCGCGGCACCCTGCATTGCAAGGTGCCGCGCGCCAACCTGCTTACCAGACGATGGCCGCACCGACGCCCGCGCTGAAATCACCCTGCGTGGTCGAACTGGCGTTGGCTTTCAGGATGAAACGGCCGTTGTCGGTGATGCGCGACAGGCCCACCGCGATGCCGCTCTGGCCGCGGAAAGTCCCGATACCCATACCGAGTGCGCTCTGGCCGGGCGCGTAAGGCTGCGGGATGTTGGCTGCCGCGATCGCGCCGGCGATACCCGCGTTCAAATGCCGCCCCATGTCGCTCATGCTGGTTTGCAACTGGTTGAACTTGGTGTCGGCGTAGCTTGAGGCCCAGTTCTCGGCGGTCTGCACCCCGGCGTTCAACTGACCCACGTTCACCGCGTCGGTGTCGGCGGTACCGGCCGCGACGTTGTGGATCGTGGTCGGGCTGTCGCCACCTGGGTTCAGGGTCACGTTGGTGTAGTCCACCGAACCATCGGTGTTCTTGTCGTACTGCACCCCACCGGCCACCACGCCCTGCAACTGGGTGACGTTCACCGCATCGGTACCGGCTGTGCCTGCGGCGACATTGGTGATGCGCCGTTCGTTGCCCACCGAACCCACGGACACCGTGTTGGCATCAGCGGCCACCGAACCCTCGCCGATCGCGACGCTGTTGTCGCCGGTCGCCTGCGCGCCTTCGCCCAACGCCGTGCTGTTGGCACCGGACGCGGTGGTGCCATTGCCGACGGCCAGACTGTTGGCGCCGGACGCATTCGCGTTGGCACCGCCCGCCACCGAATTGGTTCCGGTCGGGGCTGGCGAACCGGTGGTGTCGGCACTGGTCTGGAACGGCCCGCTGTGACCCGCGTTGATGTTGGTGACTTGACCCTGCAGCGTGGTGATGGCACCGGTGTTGGTGGTGACTTGCGCACCGATTGCATCCACCGCCTGATTGGTGGAGTACAACTGCGAGCCGTTCACAGCATCGGTGCTGGTGGCAGTCAACTGGCCGGCGGCGACGTTGGTGACCTGGCGTTCTGCGCCCGGCGCACCCACGCTGACCACGCTGGTCGGTGCCGCACCGGCGAAGTTGTAGGTGACGCCGTTGATCACCGCGCTCGCGGTCGGATTGGCCGCCGCGGTCACGCTGTAGGCGCCGAGTGCGACATCGTTGTTGTTGCTGGCGACTGCATACGCCCCCAGCGCCACCGCGTGGTCGCCGAGCGCGCGCGCGTCGGCACCCAGGGCGGTCGATCCGAAGCCGCTCGCCTGCGCGTAGGCGCCCACTGCCGTGCAATACGCGCCCGTTGACCCGCCTTCCTCGCCGACACACGCCTTGGCATAGGCGCCCACCGCGGTGCTGGATTCACCCGCCGCCCAGGCGCCGTTGCCCACCGCCGTGGTGGCGTAATTGGAGGCCGTGGCGTAAGCACCGATGGCAGTGCTGTAAGCCCCCGACGCGGTTGCTGCGTAGCCCATCGCGGAGGAGTAGCCACCACTGGCGTCGGCCTTCGGGCCGGACGCCACCGCATGCGCGCCGGTCGCCGAAGCATCGTCGCTGCCATCGGCCGGACCATTGGCCTTGAAGTAGTGCACCACGTTGTTGGTGGTGTTGGCGACGCTGGTGATGGCCTGGTTGGTCGCATACAACTGCGAGCCGTTGACCGCATCGGTGCTGGTGGCCGTCAACTGGCCCGCAGCCACGTTGGTGATCTGGCGCTCGTTGCCGACGCTGCCAACGCTGACCACGCTGGTCGGCGTGGCGCCCGCGAAGTTGTAGGTAACGCCGGCAATCGTGGTGCTGGCGGTCGGATTCGCCGCCGCGGTCACGCTGTTCGCGCCCAGGGCCACATCACCCGGATTGTTCGCGGTGGCGTACGCGCCGATCGCAACCGATTCGTCGCCGAGTGCGTTGGCCGTATCACCCATCGCCACCGAGTGGTAGCCCGCCGCATAGGCAAACGCGCCCACCGCGGTGCTGTAG
>DZCM01000068.1 GCA_022730295.1 Rhodanobacter sp.
CGCACACCACCGCGACCTTGCCGGCGACCATCAGGTCGGTGGCGCGCTTGATGCCATCGGCCAGTGATTCGCGGCAGCCATACAGATTGTCGAACTTCGACTTGGTCACCGAGTCGTTGACGTTGATCGCAGGCACCAGCAGCTTGCCGGCCTCGGCGAGCTGGTACAGGCGATGCACGCCGGTAGTGGTTTCCTCCGACACGCCGCGCCATTCCGACGCGACCTTCTTCCAGAAGCCGGGGCGCTCGCTGCGGGTTTTCTTCAAAAGGTTCTTGATGACCTGCTCTTCATGGTTGGTACCTTTCTCGTCCACCCACGTGGAGCCGTCTTCCATCTCCACGCCCTTGTGGATCAGGAGGGTGGCGTCGCCGCCATCATCGACGATCAATTCCGGGCCACGCATGTCCGGATGGGTGAGCGCGTCCAGCGTGCAATCCCAATACTCTTCGAGCGTCTCGCCCTTCCACGCGAACACCGGGATGCCCTCGACCGCGATGGCGGCGGCGCAGTCGTCCTGGGTCGAGAAGATGTTGCACGAGGCCCAGCGCACCTGCGCGCCGAGCGCCGCGAGGGTTTCGATCAGGACTGCAGTTTCCTTGGTCATGTGCAAGGAACCGGTTACGCGCACGTCCTTGAGCGGTTTCTGCGGGGCGTAACGGGCGCGGATCTGCATCAGGCCCGGCATTTCCTGCTCGGCCATGGTGATGCGCTTGCGGCCGAGTTCGGCCAGCGACAGGTCGCGGACCTTGTGGTCTTGAGAGGCTGAATCTTTGGCTACGGCGTTCATGCTTTGTCTCCGGGGATACGGGCGCTGTTGCAGGGAGTAGTCGCCGAGCCTGACCCGTTGCGTGGAGCGGCCGCATGAGCTCATGCGGTTTGCTGATGAAGGCTCCACGCCGGACGGGTTGCAACGCCCCTCGGCGAATTTTGCATTATATCGGTTTGTCGCGATGGAAAGATGGATGCCGACGCGTGCTTGCGGGAACCGGACAGTTGCTTTCGAACGACCGTCGCCTGGCGCTTTCGATCCGCCTGCGCAACCCCTGCGCCGATCCCGTCAGCCTGTTGCGGGTCGATTTTCTGCGGCGCTGGCGCGCCTCCGGCCGTCAAGACGAATACCTGTTGCGCGCGCTGGTCGCATGCGTCAACGGCGTCTCGCGTGACCTGCAGAATACCGGCTGATCCGGATGCGGCGGTCAGCCAAGAGAGGACAAAAAGGGCGCCAGCGAGGCGCCCTTTCCGGTCGGCGAGCGGGGATGCCTAGCCTTTCAGTCCCGCAGCCTTGCGCAGCTCGTCGGCGCGGTCAGTCTTCTCCCACGAGAACGCGGTGGCGGTCTCGGATTTCTTCACCAGCTTGCCGCCATCGCGGTCTTCCCACTTGTAGGTGAGCTGGTAAGGCTTGCGGCCGAAGTGGCCGTAGGCGGCGGTGGCCTGGTAGATCGGATGGATCAGGTCCAGCATCTTGATGACGCCGTACGGGCGCAGGTCGAAGTGCGCGCGGATCAGCTTTTCGATCTTGTCGTCGCTGATCTTGCCGGTGCCGAACGTGGTCACCGAAATCGAGGTGGGTTCGGCCACACCGATGGCGTAGGAAAGCTGCACCTCGCAGCGGTCGGCAATGCCGGCGGCGACGAGGTTCTTGGCGACATAACGCGCGGCGTAGGCGGCCGAACGGTCGACCTTGGACGGATCCTTGCCGGAGAACGCGCCGCCACCGTGGCGGGCCATGCCGCCGTAGGTGTCGACGATGATCTTGCGCCCGGTCAGGCCGCAATCGCCGACCGGGCCGCCGATCACGAACTTGCCGGTTGGATTGATGTGCACCTTGTTCTTGGGCAGTGCGTCCAGCCACTTCTTCGGCAGCACCGGCTTCAGGATCTGCTCGCGCACGCCTTCGACCAGGTCGGCCTGCTTCACCGACGGATCGTGCTGGGTGGAGAGCACCACCGCGTCGAGACCGGCGACGGTGTTGTCCTCGTTGTACAGCAGGGTGACCTGTGACTTGGCATCGGGGCGCAGCCACTTGAGCTTGCCGGCCTTGCGCACCTTGGCCTGCTGTTCGACCAGCCGGTGCGAGTAGTACATCGGCGCGGGCATGAATTCCGGTGCCTCGTTGCAGGCGTAGCCGAACATCAGGCCCTGGTCGCCGGCGCCCTGTTCCTCGGGCTTCTTGCGGGCGACGCCCTGGTTGATATCGGGCGATTGCTTGCCGATCAGGTTCAGCACGCCGCAGGTGGCGCCGTCGAAGCCGACGGTGGATGAGTCGTAGCCGATCCCGAGGATCACCTTGCGCGCCAGCGCTTCGATGTCCACCCAGGCGTCGGTGGTGACTTCGCCGGAGACGATCGCGACGCCGGTCTTGACCATGGTTTCACAGGCCACGTGGGCGCGCTTGTCCTGCGCGATGATCGCGTCGAGGACGGCGTCGGAAATCTGGTCGGCGACTTTGTCCGGGTGGCCTTCGGACACCGATTCGGAAGTGAACAGGTAACGGCTCATCGGCGGATATATCCCTTGATACGGATGGAAGGATGGATGTTTGGTCGCCCATGATACAGGTGACTGGCCGGAAATGCAGCGCCAAGCGTAGCGCGGTTCAGCAGCGTGCGGTTCACGCCGCCGCGACGAATTCGCGCGGTACGCCGGCGGCCAGCGCGTCGAAGTATTCGCGGGTCAAGCGGTGCTGTTCGTGCGCGCTCACGGCGGCATTGACCACGGCACGGAATGCGGCATTTTCCGGCCTGTCCCTGGCATACCAGCCGAGGTGCTTGCGGGCGATGCGCACGCCGGCGACTTCGCCATAGAACGCGTACAGCGCGTCGAGGTGAGCGAGCAGGATGTCGCGCACCTCGGCGACGTCAGGTTCGGGCAGGCGCTCGCCGGTGGCAAGGTAATGCGCGATCTCGCGGAAGATCCACGGCCGGCCTTGCGCTGGGCGGCCGATCATCAGGCCGTCGGCGCCGGTGCAGGCGAGCACGTGGCGCGCCTTCTCCGGCGTATCCACGTCGCCGTTGGCAAAAACCGGAATGCTCACTGACGCTTTCACGGCCGCGATGGTCTCGTATTCGGCGACGCCTTCGTATTTTTGCGAGCGGGTGCGCCCGTGCACCGCCAGCGCGGCGATGCCGGCGTCTTCAGCAATTTGCGCGATCGTGAGCGCGTTGCGCGCCTCGGGCACTTGGCCGGTGCGGATTTTCAGCGTCACCGGCACCTCGACGGCGTCGACCACCGCGCGGCAGATCTGCGCCACCAGCGCTTCGTTGGCCAGCAGCGCCGAGCCCGCCCATGCGTTGCAGACCTTCTTGGCCGGGCAGCCCATATTGATGTCGATGAGTTGCGCGCCGTGGTCGACGTTGTAGCGCGCGGCTTCGGCAAGGCGCACGGGATCGGAACCCGCGATCTGCACGCTGACGGGGTCGGGTTCGCCGGCGTGGTCCATCCGGTGCAGCGATTTGCGGGTCTGCCACAGGCGCGGATCAGACGTGGTCATCTCCGACACGGCCAGCCCCGCACCAAGCTGCTTGCACAGCTGGCGGAACGGCTTGTCGGTGACGCCGGCCATGGGCGCGAGTGCCACGGGCGGATCGATGGTGATGGGGCCGATGCGCATGCGCCCATTGTAAGTGGCGCGCACTCGCCGGCATCAGCGTTCGTATGCGGAGGATCGCCATGTTGAAATTCGTCGCGGTGATTTATCACGCGGCAACGCCGATCGCGCTGGACAATGCGCACTGCAAGAAAAAATCCGGCGTCGCGAACCCGAGCTTGCCGGTGATCGCGCAATTGCGCAAGGACGGCATCGCTCGCGGACACGCCGCGGGATTCAACCGGTACCAGTGCGCGGGGCACGTGGTGCCTGCAGCGATGCCGCGACTTCCGCGCGCGACTTCAGCTTGGCGCCGCGGAAGTAACGCACCCGCAAATCGAGGCCACGTTGGCTGCGACCGATGAAGGAGAAATCCACGCTTGCCCAGCGCGCCCGCTGCAGGGTGCGCGCGAAGCCTGAGTTTTCCAGCTCCAGCAGCATGCCGATGCAGGGGAAATCGTGTTCACGAGCCCAAGTCTCGAGCGCGTCGAAACTGTGCCGCAGCAGCGGCCGCGCCAGCTTGCGGTCGCGCCAGTTGGTGCCAATAAAGCAGCGGTAGTAGTACATAGGCTGCAGCAGCCGCGGAATGATCTTGGATTCGGCCGTGCTCACTGCGACGAGTTCGCCCTCGGCATCGAGCACGCGTACGATGGTCTGCTGCACGCGGCGTTCGGCTTCCGCGCCGTGCACGTTCGCGTGTTCGCGCAGCCAGAAGGCGCGGATGGCCTCGGCGTTTTCGCCGTCGAGGTTTTGCCAGTCGACAACGTAGCGAAACGTGGGTTTGGATGGCATCAGTTTTCGGTTTGGACGGCGTCGGCGCGACGCTGCCGCCATCCTAACAGGGTGTTGAATTCACCCTGTTAGCGCGGGCCATGGATGACCCGCCGTGGATCAAGCAACACAAGCGCATGATCCGGCGGAGCCGAGTACGGACAAATCCGTCGGGAACGGATTTGGACAGCCGCGGGACCAAGATTCCCAAAATGGAAGGCGCCGGCCTGGGGGATGGCATACCCGGCAAGCTGCCCGCGCTCGACAAGGGCGATGGCAGCACCCTTGGCGACGCCGGCAGCGAACCAACCGCAACCGCGTAAACGTTCCGTTGATGTCCGTCCGCTAGACTGGCCGGACTTCCGCGGCGCTTGGCCGCACATCAATCCTGCAAGAACAATTCAAGGAGTCGTTCCATGTCCAGCACCAGGTTCAAGGGCAACCCCGTCAACGTCGGCGGCCACTTTCCCAAGGTTGGCGACCAAGCGCCGACCTTCAAGCTGATCGCCGGCGACCTCTCCGAAAAATCGCTGGGTGATTTCGCCGGCAAACGCAAGATTCTGAACATTTTCCCGAGCGTCGATACCGGTGTGTGCGCAGCCTCGGTGCGGCATTTCAACCAGGATGCGGCGGGCCTCGACAATGCCGTGGTGTTGTGCATTTCCGCCGACCTGCCGTTCGCGCAAGGCCGATTCTGCGGCGCCGAAGGCATCGAAAACGTCACGATGCTGTCGATGATGCGCGGCCGCGAATTCTTGCAGGACTACGGCGTCGACATGACGTCGGGGCCACTGGCGGGACTCGCCGCGCGCGCGGTGGTGGTGCTGGATGCGCACGACAAGGTGATCTACATAGAGATGGTCGACGACATCACCCACGAGCCGAATTACGCGGCGGCGCTGCAGGCGCTGGCCTGACAACCCGGCCCTCGGCATCCTGCCTTGTGCGTTCGAGCCGGCACGAACTGCCACTGGCGGCAGTTCGTCCACGCCGTCTCTCGCCCCCGCAAGTGGGGGAAGGTGTGCAAAACCTCAGGATGCCGCAGCGCGCCTTGGCATTGCTGACACATCGGTCTCGGCGTCAAGCGCAGCGACCACGCGTTGGTGTTCGGCGAGCAACGCATCCGGGATGTGCGAGCCGTAGCTGGCGAGGTACTCGCCGACCGCGGCTTCCTCGGCGCGCCATTCAGCGCTGTCGACGCGAAACAGCTCGTCAAGTGCACCGTCGGAAAGGTGCAGGCCGTCAAGGTTCAGATCATCCGCGCTCGGCAGGTTGCCGATCGGGGTTTCGATGGCGCCGGCGTCCCCCGCGACGCGCTTGAGCATCCATTCGAGCACGCGCATGTTGTCGCCGAAACCCGGCCACAGGAACTTGCCGTCGGAGCTCTTGCGGAACCAGTTGACCTGGTAAACCTTCGGCAGCTTGGCGCCGGGCTGGTCGAACGACAACCAGTGTGCGAAGTAGTCGCCGTAGTTGTAGCCGCAGAAAGGTTTCATCGCCATCGGGTCGCGCCGGATCGGCACGCCCACGTCGGTCGCGGCGGCGGTGGTTTCAGACGCCATCGAGGCACCGATCAGCACGCCGTGGGTCCAGTCGCGGGCTTCGAACACCAGCGGCACCACGGAACCGCGGCGGCCGCCGAACACGATTGCATCAATCGGCACGCCTTGGTCGCTCTCGGCTTCCGGCGACCAGCTCGGGCACTGGTTCGCGCGCACGGTGAAGCGTGAGTTCGGGTGCGCGGCCGGGCCGTTGGCGGGGTCATAGTCGCGCCCCTGCCAGTCCTTCACCGGCTTGCGATCATCCAGGCCTTCCCACCACGGCTGGTTGTCGGCGGTCACCGCGACATTGGTGAAGATGGTGTCGTGTTGCAGCATCGCGAGTGCATTCGGATTGGTTTTTTTCGAGGTGCCGGGCGCGACCCCGAAGTATCCGGCCTCCGGGTTGATCGCGTACAAACGGCCATCCTTGCCGGGCCGCATCCAGCAGATGTCGTCGCCGACCGTCCAGACTTTCCAGCCGTCGCGTTGGTAACCTTCGGGTGGAATCAGCATCGAGAGATTGGTCTTGCCGCAGGCCGACGGAAACGCCGCGGCGACGTAGCGGATTTCGTGCCGGGGATTCTCGATGCCGACGATCAGCATGTGTTCGGCCAGCCAGCCCTCGATGCGGGCCTGGTATGAGCCGATGCGCAACGCGTGGCATTTCTTGCCGAGCAGGGCGTTGCCGCCGTAGCCGGAGCCGAAGGACTTGATGGTGAGTTCCTCGGGAAAGTGCATGATCCAGCGGCGTTCGGGGTCGAGCTCGCCGATCGAATGCAGGGCCTTGATGAAGGTTCCTTCGCGCTCGATGCGTTCCTGTGCGGCGGTGCCCATGCGGGTCATGATGCGCATGTTGGCGACCACGTAGGGCGAATCGGTGATCTCGACGCCGCAGCGCGACAAGGGTGATCCGAGCGGACCCATGCAATAGGGGATCACGTACAACGTGCGCCCGGCCATGCAACCTTCAAACAGCGCGTCGATCTTGGCGTGGGCTTCGGCCGGGTCCATCCAGATGTTGTTGGGGCCGGCGTCGTCCTTGTTCTTGCTGCAGATGACGGTGAGCTGTTCGACCCGCGCGACATCCTGCGGATCGGAGCGATGCAGGTAGCAGCGCGGGTGGGTTTGCTGGTTCAGTTCGATCAGATCGCCGGTCTTCAGCATCGCGTCGACCAGCTGGTCGTATTCGGCTTGGGAGCCGTCACACCAGTGGACGTGGTCGGGGCGCGTCCGTTTGGCAACGTCGTCGACCCATCGGTTAAGTGCAGCAAGTTTGCTTGGCATCTTCGGTGACTCTCCAGCGTGGAAATACCAGTTATGTGGTGAGCAAGCAGCGTGGCCATGGCGGCGGGTGGCAGGCTCTTGTGGCCTGTTCTGCCCGTCGACCCATGCGGGGCCGGGGTGACTTCGGCAATCTCGCGCAAGCGCGTCTTCGGGAATGCGGAGGGGTGACGGTAGCCCCGCCCCGTGGGCTTTGCAAGGCAAAATCGGCGCGGAAATTGTGCGCCCGCAGCAATCAGGTTCGATGGGCGGGCGCCAGTGTCGCCGGGACCAGGGTGGTGATCAGGTGCTCGACGTAGGCTTCGTATTGTTCGTGTGAGAGGTGCGGTACCTCGAGCGTGAGGTTCAGTTGCAGAAATCCCACGTAGGCGGCGTACGTCAGGCGGGCGCGGTGCTGGGCCACATCGTGGCGGAGGCCGGCTTGCCTGAACGCCAGTCCCAGCAGATCCATGCGCCGCTGCGATACCCGGGTCATCACAGGCTTGACCAGCGGGTGTTCCAGCGCCTGCAATAACGCGGCATAGACCCGGTGCGGCTGGATCTCGCTGGAAACCCAGCGGAACAACGCGCCGAGGCGTTCGCGCGGGTCGTCGTGGATGGCGCCGAGGTGGTTCTGAAGCTCGCGTTCGTCCTCGGCCTCCCAGCGCGACAAGGATGCCTGCAGCAGGGCTTCGCGGTTCTTGAAGTGCCAGTAGAAACTGCCCTTGGTAACACCCAGGCGTCGCGCCAGGGCCTCCACAGCCAAGGCCGCGATGCCTTCCCCGGCCACCAGTTCCAGTGCGCCACGCTCCCAATCCGCCGCGGTCAGCCGCGCGCAGGGTTGTGCCCGGCGCGGGATCAGGCTGGGCGAGGTGGCTGATTCGGACGGCACGTCCATACTTTAGCGTATTGACAGGACTTGCGCACAAATCCATACTTTTGCGTATGGAAGATGCTTCGCTCCCCCACAGTAGCAGCCGGCCTGGTTCGGTCCGCGCCCGTGACGGCGTCACGCTGGTGGTGGAAGCGCGCGGTTCCGCCACTGCCCCGCCGTTGCTGTTCGCACATGGCTTCGGCCAAAGCCGGCACGCCTGGACGCGCACTGCGGAAGTACTGGCTGCGGACGGTTGGCGCACGGTCACGTTCGATGCTCGTGGCCATGGCGACAGCGGGCGTCCGGCTGATGGCCGTTACGAACTCGCACAGTTCATCGAGGATTTGTTGCTTGTCGCCCACTCGCTCGGTCAACCGCCGGTATTGGTCGGCGCATCGATGGGCGGCTTGCTAGGCATCGCCGCGGCGGGCGAGATTCGGCCCGATCCGTTCCGCGCACTGGTGTTGGTCGACATCACGCCGCGCTGGGAAGGCGCGGGCGTGGAACGCATGCTCGAATTCATGCGCGCGCATCCCGACGGGTTTGTATCGCTCGATGACGCTGCAGCCGCGGTCGCTTCCTACCTGCCGCAGCGGCGCCGCCACAAGGATCGCGACGAACTCGCCCAATTGTTGCGCCGCAGCAGCGACGGTCGCCTGCGCTGGCATTGGGATACGGCGATGCTTGGTTCGATTGCGCACGATGGCGAGCGCCACCAGCAGCGACTGCTGGACGCTGCGCGCAAGATCGCCGTACCCGTGTTGCTGGTCTCGGGCGGGCGCAGCGACGTCGTCTCGCACGCCACCGTCACCGAATTCCTGCAGGCGGTGCCGCATGCGGAACATGTTGAAGTCCCGCACGCGGGCCACACGCTCGCGGGCGACGACAACGCCGCTTTCGCCGCCGCAATCGAAGCGTTCCTGCGTACACTCACAAGCGCAGCCATTCCTGAGCCTGCGGCCCGAGCCGTCGGCATGCGAGGTTTGTCATGAGCATCATCATCACCCTGATCTGCGTCGCCATCCTCGGCATGGCATGCGCGTTCTTCCGCGCGCGCCTGTGGCTCTGGACGCTGTTGACCATCGCCGTGATCCTCGCCGTGGGTTTCGGCCTGCACTCGTTGGACCGGATGTGGGTGATGCTGGGCATCTTCGTGCTGCTGATCGCGATCCCCCTGAACGTGCAGCCACTGCGGCGGGTGTTGTTCGCAGCGCCCATGCTGAAGCTGTTCAAGCGCGTGTTGCCCAGGATTTCCGAGACCGAGCAGGTCGCACTGGACGCCGGTACGGTCGGTTTCGAGGGCGAACTGTTTGCTGGCAAGCCAGACTGGTCGAAGCTGCTGACCGAGCCCAAGCCGCAGCTTTCCGTGGAAGAGCAGGCCTTCCTCGACGGCCCGTGCGAAGAGCTGTGCGCGATGGTCGACGATTGGCAGATCACCCACGAGCTCGCCGACCTGCCGCCGGAGATCTGGGACTACATCAAACGCCGCGGATTTTTCGCGATGATCATCCCGAAGCGCTACGGCGGGTTGGAGTTTTCCGCCTTCGCGCATTCGGCGGTGTTGCAAAAACTCTCCAGCATTTCGGCGACGCTGTCGTCGCTGGTCGCGGTGCCGAACTCGCTGGGCCCGGCCGAACTGTTGCTGCGCTACGGCAGCGAGGAACAGAAGAACCATTATCTGCCGCGCCTGGCCGATGGCCGCGAGATTCCGTGTTTCGCGCTGACCGGTCCGTATGCGGGTTCCGATGCCACGTCCATTCCCGACTACGGCATCGTCTGCAAGCAGACCGTCGACGGCCAGGAAACGCTCGGCATCAAGCTCACTTTCGACAAGCGTTACATCACGCTGGCACCGGTTGCGACGCTCGTGGGTCTCGCGTTCCGGATGTACGACCCGGAACATTTGCTGGGCGACAAGGAAGATCTCGGCATCACCTTGGCGCTGATCCCGCGCGAGACGCAGGGCCTCGAGATCGGCCGCCGCCATTTCCCGCTCAACATTCCGTTCCAGAACGGCCCGTTGCGCGGCAAGGACGTGTTCGTGCCGATCGATACGTTGATCGGCGGCCCGCACATGGCCGGCCACGGCTGGCGCATGCTGGTGGAGTGCCTTTCGGTCGGACGCGGCATTTCGTTGCCATCCAACGCCACCGGCTTCGTGCGGATGGCGGTCGCGGCGACCGGCGCCTACGCGCGCATCCGCAAACAGTTCGGGCTTGCCGTGGCGCGTTTCGAGGGAGTCGAGGAAGCGCTGGCGCGGATCGGCGGGTATGCCTACGCGACCATTGCACTCGCGCGCGCGTCGGCTGCGGCGGTCGATCGCGGCGAGAAGCCGGCGGTCGCCTCGGCCATCTCCAAGTGCCACACCACGGATCTCGGTCGCGAGGTCATCAAGGATGCGATGGACGTGCACGGCGGCAAGGGCATCCAGCTTGGTCCGTCCAACTATCTTGGCCGCATGTGGCAGGGCGCGCCCATCCCGATCACGGTGGAAGGCGCCAACATCATGACCCGCAGCCTGATGATCTTCGGGCAGGGCGCGATCCGCTGCCATCCGTGGATCCTGAAGGAAATGCACGCGGTGCAGGAGCCCGATCGCAAACAAGCGCTGCGCGCGCTCGACGAGGCGCTGTTCGGGCATCTCGGGTTCGGGCTTTCCAACGCGGTGCGCTCGTTCTGGCTGGGTGTGACGTTCGCGAAGTTCGGCAAGGCGCCCGGCGATGCCTACACGCGCCGCTACTACCGCAAGTTGAACCGCTACTCCGCGGCATTGGCGCTGCTTGCCGACACCGCGATGGGCGTGTTGGGCGGCAAGTTGAAGTTCAAGGAAAAGATTTCCGCGCGGCTCGGCGATGTGTTGTCGTACCTGTATATCGCCTCGGCGATGTTGAAGCGCTACGAAGACGAAGGGCGACCTGAAATCGAGCGCCCGTTGCTGGCATGGGCCTTCCATGATTCCATGTGGCGGATCCAGATGGCGCTGGACGGCGTGATCCGCAACTTTCCGGTGCGTCCGGTTGCATGGGTGGTGCACACCCTGGTGTTCCCGTTCGGGCGCCGCGAAGTGCCGCCGTCGGATCGACTCGGCCGGCGCGTGGCCGCACTTATCACGGCACCCAACGCCGCACGCGCTGCGATGGTGAAGGGGATGTACCTGACTCCGAACGCCAACAACCCGGTCGGGCGCATGCACGCATT
The DNA here is from genome assembly GCA_022730295.1 of Rhodanobacter sp. Lineage (GTDB taxonomy): Bacteria > Pseudomonadota > Gammaproteobacteria > Xanthomonadales > Rhodanobacteraceae > 66-474. Next base: position 11,231 of record DZCM01000068.1, read on the forward strand.
GCTGCCCGAGGTGATCGCGGCCGAGCCGGTCGAACGCAAATTCCTGAAGGCCGTCAAGGCCAACACCATCCAGTCGCACGACTACTTCGAACAGTTGGCCGAAGCCGCACGTGAGGGCGCGATCAGCGAAACCGAGCGCGCGCAACTTGAGCGCCTGCGTCGCGTCACCGCCGAGTTCATCAATGTGGATGATTTCGATCCGGAAGAGCTGCGCGCCGCGGTGGTGCACGGCAACGCCGATTCCAAGCGCTCGCTGCACGTCGCCTGACCCGGGGGGCGCTCGCGGCGCTGGAATCAGGCCATCGCGTTGCCGTGCTCGCGGGTTGCAGCGAAGTTGACCCCGGGCCAGCGTTCCTGCGCCAGTTGCAAATTCACGCGCGTGGGCGCCAGATACACCAGTTGCCCGGCAGCATCCAGCGCGAGGTGCGAGGCGTTGCGTTCGCGGAAGTCGGCGAGTTTTTTCGCATCGTCGCAATGGACCCAGCGGGCGGTCACCACGCCGACGTTCTCGAACGTGCAATCAACGTTGTATTCGTCCTTCAGCCGATAGGTGGCGACGTCGAACTGCAGGACGCCGACCGCGCCGAGGATCAAGTCATTCGACATCAACGGGCGGAAGAACTGGGTCGCGCCTTCCTCCGACAATTGCGCGAGGCCCGCGCGCAGCGCCTTCATCTTCAGCGGATCGCGCAGGTTCGCGCGACGAAACAATTCCGGCGCAAAGTTGGGGATGCCCGTGAAGGTGAGCTTCTCGCCTTCGCTGAAACTCTCGCCGATCGAGATGGTGCCGTGGTTGTGCAGCCCGATCACGTCGCCGGGATACGCGGTCTCGGCAAGCTCACGCTCCGAGGCCATGAAGGTCAGCGCATTGGCGAGCTTCACTTCCTTGCCGGTGCGCACCTGCAACGCCTTCATGTTGGGCGAATAGTTTCCCGAGCAGATGCGCAGGAAAGCCACGCGGTCGCGGTGCATGGGATCCATGTTGGCCTGGATCTTGAATACGAAGCCGGAAAATTTCTGCTCGGCCGGCGCGACTGCACGCGTCGTGGTGGTGCGTGGCTGCGGGGAGGGTGCGTGTGCGACGAAGAAATCCAGCAGCGGCTGCACGCCGAAATTGTTGATGCCGGAACCAAAGAACACCGGTGTCTGCTCGCCAGCCAGATATTTGTCGATTGCGAACGGGTGCGAGGCGCCCTGCACCAGCTCCAGTTCTTCGCGAAGTTCGGCCAGTGCCGGCGCGCCGATGCGCTCGATGAGTTGCGGGTCGTCCAGCCCTTTCAGGATGGTTGAATCCTGGCGCGTGAAGTTGCGGCCGGATTCGTACAAGTGCACCTCGTCATCGACGAGGTGATACACGCCCTTCAGGCGCTTGCCCATGCCGATCGGCCAAGTCACCGGCGCGCACTGGATCTTCAGCACGGATTCGACTTCGTCCAGCAATTCGATCGGTGAACGGCCCTCGCGGTCGAGCTTGTTGATGAAGGTCATGATCGGCGTGCTGCGAAGCCGGCACACGTCCATCAATTTGATGGTGCGCTCCTCGACGCCCTTGGCGCAGTCGATCACCATCAGCGCGGAGTCGACCGCAGTCAGCACCCGGTACGTGTCCTCGGAAAAATCGGCGTGGCCGGGCGTGTCCAGCAGGTTGACGATCTTTCCCTCGTAGGGGAATTGCATCACCGACGAGGTGACGGAAATCCCACGCTCCTTTTCCATCGCCATCCAGTCGGACGTGGCGTGGCGTGCGGTCTTGCGCGACTTCACCGCGCCAGCCATCTGGATCGCGCCCCCGAACAGCAGCAGCTTTTCCGTCAGCGTGGTCTTGCCGGCATCCGGGTGCGAGATGATCGCGAAGGTGCGGCGGC
>DZCM01000069.1 GCA_022730295.1 Rhodanobacter sp.
GTTTCCAGCGCCACGTCCATGATCGGTCGCTTTTCCTTGTAGGCCTTCTTCGCGGTGGCGGCACCCTTCTCGTAGCCGATCACCGGATTCAGCGCGGTGACCAGGATCGGATTCAGCGCCAGCGCCTCGTCCACGCGCTGCTTGTTGACCTTGAAGCCAGCGACGGCCTTGTCGGCCAGCAGGCGCGAGGCATTGGCCAGGATCGTGATCGACTGCAGCAGGTTGTACGCGATCACCGGCAGCATCACGTTCAACTGGAAGTTGCCGGCCTGGCCGCCGATGGTGATGGTGGCGTCGTTGCCGATCACCTGCGCGCAAACCATGGTCATGGCTTCGGGGATCACCGGATTGACCTTGCCCGGCATGATCGAGGAACCCGGCTGCAGCGCGACCAATTCGATTTCGCCGAGTCCCGCCAGCGGTCCCGAGTTCATCCAGCGCAGGTCGTTGGAGATTTTCATCAGCGAACAGGCCAGCGTTTTCAACTGGCCCGACAATTCGACGGCCGCATCCTGCGAAGCCATGCCCTCGAAGAAGTTGTCCATCGAACCGAACTTCACGCCCGTAGCCTTCGACAGTTCCATGCAGAACGCCTTGGCAAATTTCGGATCGGCATTGATGCCGGTGCCGACCGCGGTACCGCCTTGCGGCAGGCGACGCATGCGCTTGCTGGCGTCCTCGATGCGCGCGATGCCCGATGCGATCTGCGCCGACCAACCCGACAGCTCCTGCCCGAACGTCACCGGCATTGCGTCCATCAGGTGCGTGCGGCCGGTCTTGGCCACGTTCTTCAATTCGCGCGCGCGCTTGTCGATGGCCTTCTTGAGGTGTTTCAGCGTCGGCAGCAGATGTTCATGGGCAGCCAGCGCGGCGCTGACATGGATCGCGGTCGGAATCACGTCGTTCGAGCTTTGTCCGTAGTTGACGTGGTCGTTCGGGTGGATCTTCGCCTTGGAATCGCGCGTGGCGACATGCGCGATCACCTCGTTGGCGTTCATGTTGCTCGAGGTACCGGAGCCGGTCTGGAAAATGTCGATCGGGAACTGGGCATCGAACTCGCCCGCCGCCACGCGCTGCGCGGCCTTGCGGATCGCGGCAGCCTGCGTCGGTTTCAGGTATCCGAGCTTGAGGTTCGCATCGGCCGCCGCGACCTTGATCAGGCCGAGCGCGCGGATGAAGTCGCGCGGCATCGCGAGGCCGGAAATCGGGAAGTTGTCGACCGCGCGCTGGGTCTGCGCGCCCCACAGCGCGTCGGCGGGGACATTCAACTCGCCCATGCTGTCGTGTTCAATGCGGGTCTTCGGCATTGCGAAAGTCCATGCTGGAAAGCCCGTCATTATAACGAGCGGCCGCCGCTACAATGCGCGCTTCACGACGCCATGGATCCACCGCCATGCAACCCGACCCGCTCACTGCCTTGTCGCCGCTGGACGGACGTTACGCGTCGAAGGTGGATGCGCTGCGCCCGATCTTCAGCGAATACGGATTGATGCACCGGCGCGTGCAGGTGGAAATCGTGTGGCTGGTCGCGCTGTCCGACGCACCCGGCGTGGCCGAGCTGCCGGCGTTTTCCGCTGCGGTGCGCGCAAAATTGCAAGCGATCGCAACGAATTTCTCGTTGGCGGATGCGGCAGCCATCAAGCAAATCGAGGCCACCACCAACCACGACGTGAAAGCGGTCGAGTATTTCATCAAGCAACGCATCGGCGATGATGCGGCGCTGGCGCAGGCGAAAGAATTCGTGCACTTCGCCTGCACCTCCGAGGACATCAACAATCTTGCCTATGCACTGATGTTGCGCGACGCCCGCGACGGCGTGTTGATCCCGGCGGTGGATTCGATCATTGCCAGCTTGCGCAGGATGGCGCACGCGAATGCGGAACTGCCGATGCTCTCGCGCACCCACGGCCAGACCGCATCCCCCACTACGCTCGGCAAGGAACTCGCCAACGTGGTCGCACGTCTGGCGCGCCAGCGCGCTGGGCTTGCGGCGATCACTATCCCCGGCAAGATCAACGGCGCAGTCGGCAACTTCAACGCGCATGCGATCGCCTATCCGGACATCGACTGGCGCGCGTTTTCCAAGGCGTTCGTCAAATCGCTCGGCCTCGAATGGAATGAATACACCACCCAGATCGAACCGCACGACGGCATGGCCGAACTGTGCGATGCGCAACGCCGCATCGACACCATCCTGATCGATCTTGCGCGCGACGTCTGGGGCTATGTGTCGCTCGGTTACTTCAAGCAAAAGTTGCAGGCGGGCGAAGTCGGTTCCTCGACCATGCCGCACAAGGTCAACCCGATCGATTTCGAAAATGCCGAGGGTAATTTCGGCGTGGCGAACGCACTGCTGGAGCACTTCAGCGCCAAGTTGCCGATCAGCCGCTGGCAGCGCGACCTTACCGATTCCACGGTGCTGCGCGCGCTCGGTGAAGCCTTCGGCCACGCGCTGATCGGCTTTGCCTCGCTGGACAAGGGCCTCGGCAAACTCGAAGTGAATCCGGAACGCATCGCGGCCGATCTCGACGCTGCGTGGGAGGTCCTGGCCGAAGCCGTGCAAACCGTGATGCGCCGTTACGGACTGCCTGAGCCCTACGAACAATTGAAGGCACTGACGCGCGGACACGGCATTACCCGCGAATCCATGCGCGCGTTCATCGGCACGCTCGATCTGCCAGCGGACGCAAAACAGCGCCTGCTGGATTTGACGCCCGCCAGCTACACCGGCCTCGCCGCCGCGCTCGCGCGCGGCATTTGACGGCATGCCAGCACATCTGCCGATCGAGGTCTACGCCACGCCGCGGCATTTCCTCGGCATGCCGCCCGCGCGGTTCCTGCGTGATTACTGGCAGAAGCGGCCGTTGCTGGTGCGCAACGCGTTCGCCAACTTCCAGCCGCCGCTGATGCCGGACGACCTGGCAGGACTGGCGTGCATGGATGGCGCGCTGGCGCGCATCGTTGCGCACGCATCGCTCCCACTGTGCTCACCCCGCGCCCAGCGCAGCGGCGATCCGGAGTCCGGTGCCGGCAAGAATGCAAAGCGGCTGGATTCCCGCCTGCGCGGGGATGACGGCGAATGGACCGTTCGCACCGGCCCGTTCGACGAGATCACGTTCGCGAATCTTCCGGCATCGCGCTGGACGTTGCTGGTGCAGGACGTCGACAAGTGGGATGCAGACACGGCCGCCCTGCTCGACCACTTCGCTTTCATCCCGAGTTGGCGCATCGACGACATCATGATCAGCTACGCGACCGACGCCGGTGGCGTCGGTGCGCACGTCGACCAGTACGACGTGTTCCTGCTGCAGGGCCTCGGCCAGCGCCGCTGGGCGATCGATGCGAATCCGAATCCACCCGCGGCATTTCGCGACGACGTCGAACTGAAGTTGCTGAAGTCATTCACGCCCAGCGACGAATGGATACTGAATCCGGGCGACCTGTTGTACCTGCCGCCCGGCGTGCCGCACGATGGTGTGGCCGTCGGCGAGTGCATGACGTATTCGATCGGCATGCGCGCGCCAGGCGTGGCCGAAATGCTGCTGGACATGGCGCACGCCATCGCCGCGGCGCTGCCCGAAGAACATCGCTACCGCGATGCCGATTTGGCGCCCGCAAGACAATCCGGCGAGATCGATGCTGCTGCGCTGGCGCGTGCGCGCCGCAGCGTCGGAGCGTTCGCAAGCGCGCTGGATGACGACGTGCTCGCGGACTGGTTCGGCTGCTTCATCACGCGTTACCGCATGGCGCAAACCCCGCTGCCGCGCAAACGCCCGCTCGACGCCGCGCGCTTGCCGGAACGGCTCGCGCGCAGCGTGCTTGCGCGTGATGCCTGGAGTCGCTTCGCCTGGCGACGACGCGGCCGGAACGCGATCGTGTACGCATCGGGCGAAGCCTTTCCCGCACCGCCGGACTGGGCCGCAGCACTGGGCGGGAGCGAGCGCGTGATTGACGGCGGCACCCTGCTCGGCATGCCGAACCGGCAGGACGGGATCCGCCTGCTGGCCGCCCTGATCAACGCCGGGCACTTCACTTTGCGAGTACACTGAACACTCCTATCGACAACCAGCCAAGAACCCGGAGGGGGTACACCGGCATGCCGATCCAAGGTGATTTTCACGTCGAGATTTGTAACTGGGCCAAGCAATCCGAACGCGAAGCGCTGGTTGCGGTGCGCGAAGATGTGTTCGTGCACGAACAGCAAGTGCCGCTGGACATGGAGGTCGACAGCGACGATCCACGCAGTGCACATGTGCTGGCGCGCGCGCTCGACGGTACACCCATCGGCACAGGCCGCATGACCCCCGACGGCGTGATCGGACGGATGGCTGTCATGCGCGATTGGCGCCGACGCGGTGTCGGCACCATGATCCTGCACACGCTGGTCGACCTCGCGCGCACCAGCCATCTCGACGCGGTGACGACGCATGCGCAACAACATGCGGTGCCGTTCTATATCAAACACGGGTTTGCGGTCGCGGGCAGCGAGTTCGAGGAAGCCGGCATCCCGCACGTGAACATGCGCAAGCCACTGGAACGCCGCGCCCCGCCGGAGCGCGCGCCCCTCGCGCCGGCGCCGCAATCAGTGGCCCTGAAAAGCAGCAGCCGCGAGGAACTGATCACGGTGACCCACCAGCTGTTGCGCGGGGCCCGCCACAGCATGTGCGTGCTGGTGCGCGAGTTGCATCCGCAATTGCTGAATGACACCGCCTGCCTGGTGGAATTGCGCCGGTTGGCGATTTCGGGCCGCGGTGCGTCGATCCGCGTGCTGGCGCAAGATCTCACCCGCGCGCTGCAGGAAGGCACCCGCCTGCTGGAACTGGCGCAACGCCTCTCCAGCGTGATCGAGATGCGCAAGCCGGTGGAGCAACAGGACCTCGAATATCCATCGGCCTTCATGTGCGTGGATAGCCAGGGCTACCTGTTCCGGCCGCTGGAATTCGAGATGACCGCCGAAGGCTCAACTTGGGCGCCCGGCCGCCACGCCCTGCTGATGCGCAGGTTCGAGGAGATCTGGGCGCGCTCGGAACCCTGGCCGGAGCTGCGCGCGCTGGGTATCTAGCGATGACGGCAGCAAGGGATCCGGCGGTGCGGCCCATCCCGCATCGCAGCATGAAACCGTTATAATTCAGGGTCCACGTGGCGTTGCGCGATCTGCGCCTGTAGCCACTACTTTCCTGGTGACCATCGTGAGTGACGGCGGCAGCTTGTTGCAACAGTTGGCGGAAACGTCCCAGTTTGGCGGCGGCAACGCGTCCTACATCGACCAGTTGTACGAAGACTGGCTGCACGACCCGCAATCGGTCGCGCCCTCGTGGCGCAGCGTGTTCCAGAACCTCCACGGCGCCGGCGACGTTTCACACGCCGACGCGATTGCGCGCATCGCCGCCGCCCAGCAACACGGCCAGCGCAGCGTCGCACCGGTCGACGACGCGCATGCGCGCAAGCAGGCGGGCGTCCTGCGCCTGCTGACGGCGTTCCGCTCGCGCGGCCACCTCGCCGCCGACCTCGACCCGTTGGCAATCGCCCTGAAGCGCCCCGCGCCTGATCTCGACCTGGCCTTCCACGGACTTTCCGACGCCGACCTCGACACCGAATTCGACTGTGGCACCTTTGCCGGCGGCGGCCAGCGCATGCGCCTGCGCGATTTGCGCGAGCGCCTTCGCCGCAGCTACGTCGCCACGATCGGCGCCGAGTTCATGCACATCAGCGACCACACCCAGCGGCGCTGGATTTACGATCGCCTTGAAAAAGCCAGCGGTGATGCCGGCCTCGACGCCGCCACCCGCCAGCGCGTGCTGGAAAAACTGACCGCCGCCGATGGCCTCGAACGCTACCTGCACACCAAGTACGTCGGCCAGAAGCGCTTCTCGCTGGAAGGCGGCGATGCGCTGATCCCGCTACTCGATGACCTCGTGCGTCGCGCCAGTGCTGCCGGCATCCACGAGCTCGTGATCGGCATGGCCCACCGCGGGCGCCTGAACGTACTGGTCAACATCCTCGGCAAGCCGCCGCAGCAGTTGTTCGCCGAATTCGAAGGCAAGCACGACGGACCCGACGATCCCGCGCATTCGGGCGACGTGAAGTACCACATGGGTTTCTCCGCCGACATCGCCGCGCCCGCGGGCAACATCCACGTCGCGCTGGCGTTCAATCCCTCGCACCTTGAAAGCGTCAACCCGATGGTCTCGGGTTCGGTGCGCGCGCGCCAGATCCGCGCCCACGACGGCGCACGCGAGCAGGTGCTGCCGGTGCTGATCCACGGCGACGCGGCCCTTTCGGGCCAGGGCGTCAACATGGAACTGTTCAACATGTCGCAGACGCGCGGTTTCGGCGTCGGCGGCACCGTGCACGTGGTGGTCAACAACCAGATCGGCTTTACCACCGATGCCAGCGACAGCCGCAGCACGCTGTATTGCACCGACGTTGCCAAGATGGTCAACGCACCGGTGTTGCACGTCAACGGCGACGAACCGGAGGCGGTGCTGCAATGCATGCGCCTGGCCTTCGATTTCCGCCAGCAGTTCCACCAGGACGTGGTGGTCGACCTGGTGTGCTATCGCCGCCACGGCCACAACGAGGCTGACGAACCCTCGGCAACGCAGCCGATCATGTACGACGTGATCAAGCGGCTGCCACCGACCCGCGAGGTCTACGCCAAGCGCCTGGTCGAACGTGGCCTCGCGGCCGCGGGCGACGCGCAGAAGTTGTTCGACGCCTACCGCGATCGCCTCGATGCCGGCAAACCCGTGACCGAACTGGCGCCGCACGGCTCGCAGAAATTTCTGGTGGACTGGACGCGCTTCATTGGCGGCAAGCTCGCGCAAGCGGTCAAGACCGGCGTCGCCCGCCAGACCCTCGATGCACTGGCTGCGAAAATCCTGAGCTGGCCCGACGGCATCGTGCTGCAACCGCGGGTCGCCAAGATCTACGACGACCGCCGCAAGATGGCTGAAGGCAGCCATCCACTGGATTGGGGCTACGCCGAAAACATGGCCTACGCGACGCTCGTTGCCGAAGGCAGCGCCTTGCGCCTGGTCGGGCAGGACACCGGGCGCGGCACGTTCTTCCATCGCCACGCCGAACTGCACGACCAGAAGACCGGCGATGTGTACACGCCACTCGCGCACGTGCGCGAAGGCGTTACGGTCGAGGTGATCGACTCGCTGCTCTCGGAAGAAGCCGTGATGGCGTTCGAATATGGCTTCGCTACGGCGGATCCCGACACGCTGGCGATCTGGGAAGCGCAGTTCGGCGACTTCGCCAACGGCGCGCAAGTGGTGGTCGACCAGTTCATCTCATCGGGCGAATCCAAATGGAACCGCCTGTGTGGCCTGGTGTTGTTGCTGCCGCACGGCTACGAAGGCCAGGGCCCGGAACATTCATCGGCGCGGCTCGAACGCTACCTGCAATTGTGCGCGCTGGACAACATGCAGGTTTGCGTGCCTACCACGCCCGCGCAGATGTTCCACATGCTGCGCCGGCAGATGCTGCGTGACTGCCGCAAACCACTGGTGGCTCTGACACCCAAGTCGCTGCTGCGCCACAAGCTGGCGGTGTCTTCGCTGGATGATCTCGCGACCGGACACTTCCACCTCGTGATTCCCGACCAGCGCATCAAGGACAACCAGCGGGTCAAGCGCGTGGTGCTGTGCTCGGGCAAGGTTTACTACGACCTGTTCGAGGTGGCCGAAAAGCAGAAAACAAGCGACGTTGCCATCGTGCGCGTCGAGCAGTTGTATCCGTTCCCGCGCACCGAAGTCACGGCCGAGCTCGACAAGTACCCGGCCGCGAAAGAAGTGATCTGGTGCCAGGAAGAGCCGCAGAACCAGGGCGCATGGTTCCAGATCCGACACCACTTGCAGGCTTGTGCAGACGGCAACCACAGCTTGCACTACGCAGGCCGCGTGCGTTCGCCAGCGCCGGCCTGCGGCCACTACAACACCCACGTCGCCGAACAACACGCGTTGGTGCAACAAGCGCTGGTCGACCCCGTGGGCGACGATCACTCGGTGGAATGATTCCATTCCCACCGCTCAAACATTTTCAACGCACTCCTGATCCACAAGGAACAGTCATGTCGATCGAAGTCAAAGTTCCGGTACTGCCAGAATCCGTCAGCGACGCGACCATCGCCGCGTGGCACAAGAAACCCGGTGACGCGGTCCGCCGCGACGAAAACCTGGTCGACCTGGAAACCGACAAGGTGGTGCTGGAAGTTCCAGCGCCCGCCGACGGCGTGCTGAAGGAAATCCGCCACGCGACCGGCGATACCGTCAACAGCCAGGACGTGATCGCGATCCTCGAGGAAGGTGCGGTCGGGGCAGCGCCGAAGGCCGAGGCGAAGCAGGACGCTCCGGCAGCGAAGCAGGAAGCGCCCAAACCCGCGGCAGTTCCCGCAAAAGCCACATCCGCAAACCTGTCGCCATCGGCGCAACGCATGGCCAGCGAAGAAAAAATTGATGCCTCGCAGGTGCAGGGAACCGGCCGCGGAGGCCAGGTGACCAAGGAAGACTTGGTCAACTTCAAGACCGCGCCGAAACCGGGTCCCGGGTCCCGGGCACCGGGTACCGAGTCTCCAGCACCGACCCCGGGCTCGCGCCCGGAAGAGCGCGTCCCGATGACACGCATCCGCACCAAGATCGCCGAGCGCCTGATGCAGTCGAAGAATTCGATCGCGATGCTGACCTCGTCGAACGAGGTCAATCTCGGCAAAGTGATGGCGATGCGCAAGCAACTGGGCGAGCAGTTCCAGAAGACCCACGGCATCAAGCTCGGCTTCATGAGCTTCTTCGTGAAGGCAGCCTGCGAGGCACTGAAGCGCCACCCGGTGGTGAATGCCTCGGTGGATGGCAACGACATCATTTACCACGGCTATCAGGACATCTCGATCGCCGTGTCGACCGAGCGCGGACTGGTGACGCCCGTTCTGCGCGACGCTCAGAACATGAGCTTCGCGGATATCGAACACGCTATCGCCGACTTCGCCACGAAGTCGCGCGAAGGCGGCCTGAAACTCGAAGACCTGCAAGGCGGTACCTTCACCATCACCAATGGCGGCACCTTCGGCTCGCTGTTCTCGACGCCAATCGTGAACCCGCCGCAGAGCGCCATCCTCGGCATGCACACCATCAAGGATCGCGCCGTGGTCGAAAACGGCCAGGTGGTCGCCGCACCGATGATGTACATCGCGATCTCCTACGACCATCGCATCATCGATGGCAAGGACGCGGTGCTGTTTCTGGTGGACATCAAGGACCAGCTGGAAAATCCGCAGCGCATGCTGCTCGGCCTGTAACGAACCGAGCCCCTCTCCCCGCGGGAGAGGGGTTGGGGTGAGGGTTCGGCGCTGCTGAAACACCTCACACCACCCGTACCCTCATCCGGCGCTTCGCGCCACCTTCTCCCGAAGGGAGAAGGGAAAATCCAAGGAACCAACATGACTGACATTCAATTCGACGTCATCGTGATCGGCGGCGGCCCCGCCGGTTACATCTGCGCAATCCGCGCGGCACAGCTGGGCTTGAAGACCGCCTGCATCGACGCCTTCAAGGGCAAGGACGGCAAGCAGGCGCTCGGCGGCACCTGCCTCAACGTCGGCTGCATTCCTTCCAAGGCACTGCTTGATTCTTCCAAGCAGTTCCACGGACTCACGCACAACCTGCCTGCGCACGGCATCAGCGTCGAAAACGCCAAGCTCGACATGGCCACGTTCATCGGCCGCAAGGACAAGATCGTCAAGCAGTTCACCGGCGGCGTCGGCATGCTGTTCAAGGCCAACAAGGTCACCGCGTTCTTCGGTACCGGCAAGCTGCTCAAAGGCAATGAGGTGGAAGTCACCGGCGCCGACGGCGCGAAGCAGACGCTCAAGGCCGCCAACGTCATCATCGCCTCGGGCTCGGTGCCGATCGAACTGCCGTTCGCGAAGTTTGACGGCAAATACATCATCGACAATGCCGGCGCGCTGGATCTCGACAGGATTCCGAAGCGCCTCGGCGTGATCGGCGCCGGCGTGATTGGGCTGGAGCTCGGCTCGGTGTGGAAGCGCCTCGGTTCCGAGGTGACCATCATCGAAGCCCTGCCCGACTTCCTCGGCGCCGCCGATGCCGACATCGCCAAGATCGCCGCGCGCGAGTTCAAGAAGCAGGGCCTCGACATCCATCTCGGCGCCAAGCTTTCGAAAGCCGAAGTCAAGAAGAATGCAGTCGAACTCACCTACGCCGACAAGAATGGCGAGCACAAGCTCACCGTCGACAAGCTGCTGGTCGCGGTGGGCCGGCGCGCCTACACGCAGGATCTGCTCGGCGATGGCACTGGGGTCAAGGTTGACCAGCGCGGCCGTGTCGAAGTGGACGAACACTGCTGGACCGGCGTCGACGGCGTGTGGGCCATCGGCGACTGCGTGCGCGGCCCGATGCTCGCGCACAAGGGCGAAGAAGAAGGCGTGATGGTCGCCGAACTGATCGCCGGCAAGGCCGGCCATGTCAACTACGATGTCATTCCCTACGTCATCTATACCGAGCCCGAGTTGGCCTGGGCCGGCAAGACGGAGCAGGAATGCAAGGACCAGGGCATGCCGTACAAGACCGGCAATTTCCCGTTCGCCGCCAACGGCCGCGCGGTGGCGATGAACGAACCCGCCGGCCTCGTGAAGGTGATCGCGCATGCCGAGACCGACCGCATCCTCGGCGTGCACATGATTGGCCCGGTGGTTTCCGAACTGATCGCCGAAGCGGTCGTCGCAATGGAATTCAAGGGTTCATCCGAAGACCTCGCCCGCATTGTCCACGCGCATCCAACATTGAGCGAAGTCGTGCACGAAGCCGCGCTCGCGGTCGACAAGCGCGCACTCAACAAGGCCAATTGAGCAAGGTCTATACTCGCTCATGGATTTTGAATGGAATCGTGCCAAGGCCGCGGCCAACAAGCGCAAGCATGGTGTCGCGTTTGAAGAAGCTGTCACGGTTTTCGGCGATCCGCTGGCGCTGACATTTTCCGACCCCTGACCATTCGGCTGGCGAGGAACGATGGCTGACATTTGGAATGTCCGGCAGCCAACGACTGCTGTTGGTGTCACACAGTGAACACAATGACCGGCTTCGAATCATCAGCGCCCGAGCAGCGACCCGACATGAACTCAAAATCTACGAAGAAGGTTGAAGCGGAACGCGATACCTTGCGCACTGAGTACCAGCGCGGGAACTTGGGCAAGGGCGTCCGTGGCAAATATGCCAAGCGTTTCAAGGAAGGAACCAATCTTGTCCTGCTCTCACCCGACGTGGCGAATGCGTTTCCAGACTCGGACTCGGTAAACGAGGCGCTGCGTGGCCTCCTTCATGTTGCAGAACGTGCAGCAAGCAATACCACCAATCGCCAAGGTCATCACGACTGACATCCTGATGCAGTCGTTCCGCGCCTTCCGCATCCGCAACGACGACACGGGTTACCGTGCCGGTGTCGAGTCGATGCCCGTGGACGCTCTTTCGCCCGGCGAAGTGCTGGTGCGGACGGCCTATTCGTCGGTCAACTACAAGGACGCGCTGGCCGGCACCGGCAAGGGCAAGATCCTGCGGCACTTCCCGTTGAATGGCGGTATTGACGTTGCGGGACACGTGCTGGCATCGAGCGATCCACGCTTCCGGGAAGGCGACGCGGTGCTGTGCTCAGGTTGCGGCTTGTCCGAGACCCGTGATGGCGGCTACGCGGAATACGCGCGCTTGCAAGCCGAATGGACGATTCCGTTGCCGCAGGGATTATCGCTGCGCGAATCCATGATCCTCGGTACCGCCGGCTTCACCGCCGCGCTGGCGCTCTTGCGAATGCGCGACAACCGCCAGACGCCGGACCTCGGTCCCATCGCCGTCACCGGCGCCACCGGCGGCGTCGGCATGTTCGCCATCGACATCTTCAACCGCGCCGGGTTCGAAGTGCACGCGATCAGTGGCAAACCCGAGCACGCCGACTTCCTGGAATCAATCGGCGCCCGCGAGGTGCTGGATCGCCACGAACTCGACCTTGGTCGACACCCCCTGGAGTCAGCCCGGTTCGGCGGCGCGGTGGACAACGCAGGCGGCGACTGGCTCGCGCGCTTGCTCGCCTGCACAGCTCCCTATGGCAACGTCGCCAGTATCGGCCTCGCCGCCGACAGTCGACTAGACACCACCGTGATGCCCTTCATCATCCGCGGCGTCAGCCTGCTCGGCATTGCTTCGGCCGGCACCGCGCGCGACATCCGCGGGGAAGTCTGGCAGCACCTCGCGTCGGACTGGAAACCCGCGCACCTCGATTCGATCTGCACCCACGAGATCACCTTGGACGGCCTGCCGCAGGCATTCGCAACGGTACTCGCAGGCCACTCCTTCGGCCGCACCCTGGTGCGCGTTGCTGCAGATGCGTGACGGACGTCGCACATGACTTGCCGGGCGTGGCGCCCGGCGCTCCGGTTCCCTACAATGCCCGCTTCCGCTGTGGGGAGAGCTGCATGGCACGCATTCTGATCGTCGATGATTCGCCTTCGCAACTGGAAGGTCTGAAGCGATTGGTCGAAAAACTCGGCCACCAGTCGCTCACCGCTACCGACGGCGCCGCCGGCGTGGAAACTGCCAAGCGCGAAAAGCCCGACCTGGTGCTGATGGACGTGGTGATGCCGAATTTGAACGGCTTCCAGGCAACGCGTGCGATCAGCAAGGATCCGGCCACCACGCACATTCCGGTCATCCTCGTCACCACCAAGGATCAGGACACGGACAAGGTGTGGGGCATGCGCCAAGGCGCCAAAGCCTATGTCACCAAGCCGGTGAATGAAGCGGAACTTACCAGTGCGTTGAACGAGCAC
>DZCM01000070.1 GCA_022730295.1 Rhodanobacter sp.
GGGCGCGTCCGCGGGGTGGCCTTCTCTTTGGTGACTTTCTCTTGGCCACGCAAGAAAAAGTTACACGCCCGCCCTGGAGGCGGGCGGAAAAAGACATGGATGTCGGAAAGTTCTGGATCGCAATCGAGGTATGGCGTAAAGCCCGTGAATTTTGCCGAAACAATAGTTGCCTGCTCGCGTCAGCGAACGCAACCGGTGTTGCAAAGGATCCATTTGCCGTATGAGAACCCTCGACAACTGGCTGGCATACCAGCAACAAATCCATCCCCGCGGCATCGACATGGGCCTCGACCGAGTGCGCGAGGTGTGGCAGCGGATGGGTGTGCCGCGACCTGCACCGGTCGTGGTCACGGTGGGCGGCACCAATGGCAAGGGGTCGACGATTGCGTTCATGCAGGCGATGCTGCGGGCCGGCGGCATGCGGGTCGGCAGTTACACATCGCCGCACATCCTGCGCTACAACGAACGCGTCCAGATCGACGGCAGCGAGGCCGATGACGCGGCGCTCGTGGGTGCATTCGAGCGCGTTGAAGCGGCCCGTGGCGACAGTTCGCTCACCTATTTCGAGTTCGGAACACTCGCGGCATTCGATCTCTTCGCGCGCGCCGGACTGGATGTCGCGTTGCTGGAAGTCGGCCTCGGCGGGCGACTTGACGCGGTGAACATCATCGACCCCGATTGTGCGGTGGTGGTGACGGTCGACCTCGATCATATGGAGTATCTGGGGCCTGACCGCGAATCGATAGGACGGGAAAAGGCGGGCATCTTGCGCGCGGGGCTTCCGGCGATCATCGGAGACTCCAATCCGCCGCGATCACTGCTGGAGCATGCGCGCGCGATCGCTGCGCTGCCCGAAATCCTGGGGCGCGACTTCGGTTGGTCACCCGAGCCGGGTGGGTTGCGCTGGTGGCATCGCGATCCGCAGCAACCCCGCCATGGCGAATCCGCCGGTGGAGGCGGGGACAGCGTGAGCTTGCGCGGCACGCTCGCGCTGGAAGGCGCGTTCCAGTACCACAACGCGGCGACCGCGATCGCCACATTGCGCGCGCTTGGCGGGCGTGTGCGCTGGGATGCAAACGCGATTCTTGGTGTTGCACACGCCGCTGGCGAACGGCCGTTCCTGGCAGGGCGCCTGCAGCACATCGGTGCCCGCCCGGACGTGGTGATCGACGTCGGTCACAACCCACAGGCCGCGCGCGAACTGGCGCATTGGCTGGACCGGTATGCCGTGGCCGGCCTTACCCGCGCGGTGTTCGGCGCGCTCGCGGACAAGGACATCGAAGGCGTGGCGGCGGCACTGGGTGCGCGCATTGACCGCTGGTATCTCGCTGGACTTGTGGAAGAATCAGCGCGCGGCGAGACCGCCGGGCGCCTGCTGGAACGCGTGCGCGCGGCCTTGCCGGAGGCCGATTGCACGGAATTTGCCAGCGTTCCGGCCGCGTTGGCGGCGGCACGCGGCGATGCATCGCCCGACGACCGCATCATTGCCTTCGGCAGCTTTCATGTGGTTGCGCCAGTGTTGCGTGCGCACCGCCTATAATCCCCGGCAATCCTGTTTCCGGTGCAGCCCTCGATGGATTCCGGTTTGATGAAACGTTTGCTCGGTGCTGCCGTGCTGATTGCACTGGCGGTGATTTTCGTCCCGATGTTGTTGCCGGGCAGTTCGACCACAAATTCGGGATCCGTTGACGTCAAGATTCCGCCGCAGCCCGACGCTGCGTTGGAGACGCGAACGTTGCAGGTGGGTCCTGACGGCGCCAGCGCCGGATCCAGCACCGCGGCGGCGGTGGCCGATCCAGACCATGTGGCGACGTTGGATCTCAACAAGACCTCGGCGCCGCCGGCGGGCGCGCCCGCGACGTCGATAGCGTCGACCAATGCGCCGCCGCCGTCCGTCACGGTTGCGACGCCTGCAGCCAGCGCAGTTGCGAAACCCGCGCCTGCCAGACCCGTCACCGCCGCAGCCATGCCGAAGGCCTCTGCCGAACCGGCGCCGCCGCTTGATGGTGGTCCGGGCGCCGCCGCGCTTGCGGCGTACTCGGTGAACCTCGGCATTTATGCTGACCACGCCAGTGCCAACAAACTGGTGGCAAAGGCGAAGCAACATGGCTTCAAGGCCGTGGCGACGCCAGAGACATTCCATGGCAAATCCGTGCTGCGGGTCAAGGTGGGTCCGTTCGCCAGCCGCGCCGCGGCTGAGGCAGCGCGCTTGAAACTGCAGGGGTTCGAGCGGGTAGCTTCGATGAAGATTGAAGGTTCCGCCGCCAACCAGTCCGCGGATGCGCCCGCATCGGCGTTGGCGGCGACCCGTCCGGGTGCGTGGGCGGTGCAGTTGGGTGCGTTCAGTACCGAAGGGCAGGCCAACCTGTTGCGCGATCGCCTGCGCAACCAGGGCTTCGACGGATTCGTCGACAGCATGCGCACCGCGAACGGAAAATTGTGGCGGGTACGTGCCGGTCCTTTCGCCACGCGCCTCGCGGCCGAGGCTGCGCGCGACAAGATCGCCCAGCAGCTCAAGCAAAAGGGCGTCATCGTGACGCAGCAATGAATGCCGCCGACATCCTGATTCTTGCGGTGCTCGCGCTCTCGCTGCTGTTCGGCCTGTGGCGCGGCTTCGTCAGCGAAGTACTGTCCTTGTTGTGCTGGGTGGCGGCGTTCTGGGTCGCGTGGGCGTTTGGTGACCGCGTCGCGCAGCTGTACCAGGCGTATCTCTCCGAACCGGCGGCGTGCCTGATTGCGGGCTACGTCACTTGTTTCCTTGGCGTGTTGATCTTGGGTGCACTGCTCGGCTGGCTCGTGCACAAACTGATGGAGGGCGGGGGCCTGCGCGCGGGCGACCGCTTCCTCGGCGCGCTGTTTGGCCTGGCGCGGGGACTGTTGCTGGTCACGTTCGTGGTGTTGTTGGCCGGATTCACGGCCGTGCCGCGCGAGTCGAAGGCCTGGCGCCAATCGCTGATATTGCCGGCGTTCGAGAACGGTGCTGGCTGGGTCGCACGGGCCTTGCCGCCGGATGTGAACCGTTATCTGGACATCGGCGGCAAGTCCTTGGATTCACTCTCGCAAGTCCCCATTTCCACGTTGCAGCGGGCCGCGAACCAACTGGACGTGCCCGCCAGCGGCTCGAGTGCGCCACCATCGTCAGGTGCGGCGGGACACGATCCCGCACGCCGGTGATGTGGGACAATAGCAAGCTTCCAGAGCGTAGCAGCCCATGTGCGGAATCATCGGCATCGTCGGCAAGAGTGAAGTCGCCACCGCGTTGTATGACGCGTTGACGGTGTTGCAGCACCGCGGCCAGGACGCCGCCGGCATCGCGACGTATGACGGCATCAAGTTGCACCTGCGACGCGGGCCTGGGTTGGTGCGCGATGTGTTCGGCGCGCGTGACATGCAGCAGCTGAAGGGCCACGCGGGCATCGGCCATTGCCGCTACCCGACCGCCGGTGCCGAGAATTCCGAAGAGGCGCAGCCGTTCTACGTGAACTCGCCGTACGGCATCGCATTCGCGCACAACGGCAACCTCATCAATACCGAATCGCTGCGGCGCGAGATGTTCGAGAACGACCGCCGTCACATCAACACCGATTCCGATTCGGAAATCCTGCTCAACATCCTCGCGCACGAGCTGCAGATCCAGGACCACCATACGCTGGAACCGGATGAACTGTTCAAGGCCGTCGCCGCGGTGCACGCGCGGGCCAAGGGCGGTTACGCCTGCGTCGCGCTGATCCTTGGCTACGGCTTGCTGGCCTTCCGCGATCCGCACGGCATCCGCCCGCTGGTGCTGGGTGAACGCGACACGCCGGAAGGCAAGGAATACGCGCTTGCATCGGAGTCGGTCGCCTTCGACATCCTCGGTTTCAAGCGGGTGCGCGATGTTGAACCGGGCGAAGCAGTGTTCGTGGGTCTCGATGGCAAGATCTCGTCGCGCCGTTGCGCCGAAGGTGCGGTGCACGCGCCGTGCATCTTCGAATATGTGTATCTTGCGCGCCCCGATTCGATGATCGAGGACGTGTCGGTGTACAAGGCCCGCCTGCGGATGGGCGAAAAACTCGCCGCGAAGATCTTGCGCGAGCGCCCGGATCACGACATCGACTCGGTGATCCCGATTCCGGATACCTCGCGCACTGCAGGTTCCACGCTCGCGGCCGCGCTCGGCGTGCCGTTCCGCGAAGGTTTCGTCAAGAATCGCTATATCGGTCGCACCTTCATCATGCCGGGGCAGGGCCAGCGGGTGCGCTCGGTTCGGCGCAAACTCAATCCGATTCCGCTGGAATTTCGCAACAAGAACGTGCTGCTGGTGGATGACTCGATTGTGCGCGGCACCACGTCGCGGCAAATCGTGCAGATGGCGCGCGAAGCCGGTGCGAACAAGGTGTATTTCGCCTCGGCCGCACCGCCGGTGCGTTATCCGAACGTGTACGGCATCGACATGCCGGCGCCGTCGGAATTGGTCGCGCATAACCGCACGCTCGAGCAGATCCGCGAAACCATCGGTGCCGACTGGCTGGTGTATCAGGATCTCGATGATCTGGTCGAGGCGGTCGCTGAAGGCAACGAGAAGCTCACGCACTTCGATGACTCGTGCTTCTCGGGCAAGTACGTCACCGGCGTCGAGCCTGAGTACCTGCGGCAATTGGAATTCGCGCGCTCGGATGAGGCGAAGTCTGAGCGGCGCAGCGCGTAACCTGTGCGATCATCCGTGATCGCGGCATTGCCAGCCATCTTCTCGGCGTGCACATTGCCGAGCCGGCAAACACCACCACGGCCATCCATGGCCTGACTTTCCACAACAGCCGCTTCGTCAGGTCGTTCGTCAAACCATCCGTCAAACGCGTCAGGTACCCGCAACCGGTCTGCGCGCTTGGCCACCGATCACCAACAACGGGGAGGTCCGCATGCCACGCCGACTCGTGCTGTTGTTCGACGGTACCTGGAACAAGGCCAAAACCAACACCAACGTCGAGCAGTTGGCCAAGCTCATCGCGCCCGCGGATACACTTGGCAACCTTCAGGTTTGCAATTACGTGAAGGGCGTCGGTGTCGCGCCGGGCATGGAACATTTGCTGGGCGGCGCCTTCGGTCTTGGTTTGTCGGACAAGGTAAAACTTGGTTTCAAGTGGTTGTCGGAATCCTGGCGTCCCGGTGATGAAATCTGGCTGTTCGGCTTCAGCCGCGGCGCCTACACCGCGCGTAGTCTCGGCGGCCTGATCCGCAAGTGCGGCTTGCTGCCGCCGGCTGGCAACCGACAGGTCTCGGACGTGTCGGTTGATGATGCGTATGCGTTTTATCGCAACGACCTGAAGCCAGGCGTCGATCCCAAGACCGGAGTCGACCCGACCGCGCCATGGCGCGCGCAGCGTCACAGCCGCGAAGTGGCGATCCACTTCATCGGCGTGTGGGACACGGTCGGTGCACTCGGCATCCCGGGTGTCGCCTCGTGGTTTCCGTTCTCGCGCAAGCGTTATGCCTTCCACGATACCGACCTCAGCAAGCTCGTGAAATACGCGTACCAGGCGTTCGCGATTGACGAGCATCGTCCCGACTTCAAGCCGACCAAATGGGAGCGGATGCCGGCGTCACCGGGCGCGGTCGCGCCCACCACGTGGAAGCCCGAACAGATCGAAGTCGAGCAACGCTGGTTTGTCGGCGCGCATGCGGACGTGGGCGGCGGCGAGAAAACCGACGGCGCCGGACACAGTCCCGACGCGCTTCCGGAAATCCCCCTGGCGTGGATGCAGGGCAAGGCCGCGGGCGCGGGCCTGGCGTTCAATGAAACCTTCAAACCGGTGGCTGATGCGGAACTCGCCGTGCCCAACAATTCGTACGCCGAGTTCATGTTCGGGATCTACAAGTTGATCAAGCCGCCGTTCGATCGCGTGATCGGGGGTGGCGTCAACGAGACCATCGACGAATCAGTCTGGGCGAAATGGCATGCGCAACCCCGGTACCGGCCGCTGTCCGTCGAGACGGCACTGGACAAGGGCTGGGCCAGCGAGGACTCGGACGAGGTGCAGGTGCTTGCGCAATGAGTGGTTTGTTCGATTCGGCCGGGGACTGCCTTGCATGTGCGGTGCCCGAGGGCAAGGTCGAATTGACGCGCCGCACTTTTGCGGCGCTGCGCGCTGGTGAGCTGTCGCTCGAAGATAACGGCAGGGCGCCGGACCCGATCGGCCTTCCCGGCCGCCCCGAACGCCCGCGGCTGGTGTTGCCACGCGACGTGCCGCAACGCGGCCTGGGTACGGATACAGGCCGCGCCGCGCTGGTGCACGCGGTCGCGCATATCGAGTTGAACGCGATCAACCTCGCCTGGGATGCGGTGTACCGGTTCCGCGGCATGCCCGATGACTATTATCGCGATTGGTCGAGTGTTGCCAATGACGAAGCGCGGCACTTCGCGATGTTGTCCGCGCGGCTGGTGCAGCTCGGTCACGCCTATGGCGATTTCGATGCGCACAACGGCCTGTGGGAAATGGCGATCAAGACCGCGAACTCGTGCCTTGCGCGCATGGCGATGGTGCCGCGTGTGCTGGAAGCGCGCGGCTTGGACGTGACGCCTGGCATGATCGTACGTCTGCGTTCGGTTGGCGATGCTGCCACCGCCGACATTCTGGAAGTCATCCTGCGCGAAGAAATACCGCACGTCGCCGCAGGCACGCGCTGGTTTCGCTGGTGCTGCGAGCGTGAAGGCCGGGACCCCGATTCCGCATTCCGCGCATTGCTCCACGAATATGTGCCGACGGGATTGCGCGGCCCGTTCAACCTCGATGCACGGCGCGCTGCGGGTTTCGGTGACGCGGAAATGATCCTCCTGACGCGCAGCTGACGCGCGGGCCGTCGGCGTCTGCCGGCATGCTGCGGTTCACCACGCGCTGGGCGCCATTGGCCGGGGATTCAATGACCCGCCGGTTGCACCGGCGGTGGCGGCACGACCATCTTGAAATAGGGCATCGGGGCGGGCTGTCCTGGCGCCACCCATGCGTGCGCAGGCTTGCCGGCTGGACCCAGCCCGTGAATGTAGGCATACATGTCGGCCAGATCCTTGTCGCTCAAGTAGCGGAAGGTCCAGTACGGCATCGCCGGACGCGCCTTGAGCGCACGCATGTTGGCGATCCACTGTTTTACCGTGAGCTTGTGCACGTACAAACGCAGGTTGGGTGCATAGGTCGTCCCCCACGGTCCCTGGAAATTCATGCCGCTGCCGGTCAGCAGGACGTCCTTCGGTGCGTCGCCGCCGTGCTCGGCCCAGCCGGGCGTGTGGCAATCGTTGCAACCGCCGTAACCGACCAGCCATTTGCCGTGGTCGACGGACTTGTGGTTCGCGGATGGCCCGCCTGCAGCCGCGGCAAGGCACGGCAACGCCAGCATGCACAGCGCCAACAACATCTTCGTCATGGTCGTGCTCCCTCAGGTCGACGGTCGCCGAAGTGTGCAAGCGACGGCCGTGACTATGCGACGCACCCGTGTCCAATGCAAGCGATGGCGTCGGCCACATGCCGCATCAGGCACTCCGGTGTTTGGCGCCGCCGAGACGCTTCTCCATCCGCACGCACGCGACTTCGATACCGATGCTGTTCGTATAGGACGTCGGTTCGCCGGCGTGATAGCCGTGTGCCTGATAGAAGGTGACGGCGTTCAGCGATGAATTGAGTTCCAGCCGTGGCATGCGTTTCCGGATCGCCGCGCGTTCGAGATGGGCCAACAGCTGCTGGCCGAGTCCGAGACCGGAGTAGGCGGGCGCCACGAACAGGGCTTCGATCTCGGCTGCCGCTACGTTGATCGCGGCGAATCCGGCAATACTGGATTCGAGGATCCCGGCGGTGAAGTAACCCCGTTCGATGTTCGCCACGATGGTGCCGGGCATGGGGGTGGCGGCCCAGCGCGCGAGCATCGCTTCGGGGTAGCGGCTGCGGCAGGTGACGCGGATGGCTTCGGCGCGGATGTCCCACATCGCGGGTGCATCGGCAACCGTCGCGCGCCGCAAAGTAAATCGCGCACGGGTCATGGATCGACTGGCTGCGCAAACACCCTTCGGAACGCATCCATCGCCGCTGGATGGAACACGGTGGCGTGGGTTTCGCGCGGGAATCGGTGCAGTGACCAGTGCAGGCTGGCCGGAGCGTGTGCCTGCAATATCGCGGTGAACCGTGGCACCGGAAAGATTGCATCCTTGCCCGCGGGGCAGGCGTCGCTGCTGCAGGCGAGATACAGGGTTCGCGTGCCGCCCGGCATGGCCGCGAGCTGCGCGGTGGCGGTCTTGACCAAGGCGTGATGGTTCCACCACAGGCTGGGGTCGACCGCGATGTAGGTGTCGAACATCGCCGGCTTCTGCAGCAGGGTTTCGACGATGAACAAGCCCGCCAGCGATTCGCCGACGATCGCGCGCTTGCCGTTGGTGCGATATCGCGCGCTTATTTCGGGCATCAGTTCGTCGCTGATGAAGCGGCGGAACGTCGCGGACTTGCCGACGGCCGGGGCGATGGCAAGGTCGCGTGGATTGGTCGTGGGTCCGGTGAGATCGCGGCGGCGCTGGGTATTCTCGATACCGACGAGGATCGTCGGCGGCATCACGCCATCTCCGGTTTCCACCTCGACCAGGCCGGCGATGTGCATGAAATCTTCTTTGAGACCGCCATCCAGCATGTACAGCACCGGATAGCTTGCGTGCAGGTGTTCGGCGTAACCGGGTGGCGGGTACACGTTGATGCGGCGCGTTTCGCCGAGCACCTTCGAGTCGACGGTGAAGGTCTGCCCGATGACCAGCGCTTGTGTTCCGTTGTCTGCAAACGCAGGCGCGGACAGCAAGACAAGCACGGTGAACGCGAAGGCGCGGGCGACGATGGCGACCAAGCGGCTTGGGTTACGGATGCGGGCCATCGGTGATCACCTGCCTTGCGAAGGTTGCAGCGTCAATGTTGCTGCCGCACACGATCACACCGACACGCTGGCCGGTGAGACGTTCGCGCAAAGGTCCGCACAATGCGGCGGTGGCCGCAGCTCCCGCCGGTTCAACCGCAAGCTTCATGTCAGCGAACAGCAGGCCCATCGCGCGTTGCATGGAGACGTCAGGGAGGGTGACAATTTCGTCAACGAACTGGCGTGCGATGCCGTAACTGTAGGGAAGCGCATAGGGTGCGCCAAGGCTGTCGGCGATGGTGTCGACGCGCTCAAGCTTCTGCGGCGAGCCAGCCTTGAAGCTGCGCGACATGCTGTCGGCACCTTCGGGCTCGACGCCGTACACCATGCAACGCGGCTGCATCTGCTTGACCGCACAGGCGATACCGGCGATCAAACCGCCGCCGCCAACCGGCACGATCACGGCATCCAGGTTTTCGATCTGGTTGCACAGCTCGTAACCGACGGTGGCGGTGCCGAGTACCGTGAGTTCGCCCTCGAAGGGATGGATGAATGCGCGGCCTTCCTCGTTGCGGATGCGCTCGACTTCGTCGAACGCGGCGTAGACGCCGTCCACCAGCACGACCTCCGCACCGTAGGCGCGGCACAGCGCGATGCGTGCCGCATTCGCGGTTTTCGGCATCACCACCTTCGCTGTGGTGCCAGCCGCACGCGCGGCGAAGGCGACTGCGATCGCATGGTTGCCTGCGCTGACCGCGGTGACACCCAATTGCCTTTGTGCTTCCGTCAACGCCAGTGCATTGAGCAAGGCACCGCGGGCCTTGAAGGTGCCGGTGTACTGCAATAGTTCGAGCTTCAGGAAAACGCGAGTGCCCGCACCAACTGCGTGTTCGATCGCGTCGCCTTGCCAGTGCCACGCCGGCGTTTCGCGCACGCGCTCGCCCAGGCGCTTCCGTGCTGCGATGATCGCTTCGAGAGCCGGGGCCTGGACGTTTGCGGGTTGCATGGATGGCTTCAGTGGCGAATGAAGTACGGGATTGCCATCAGCACCACGCCGACGATGATGGTCCAGAGGGTGCCTGACACGAACCACGGATAGACGGCCAACGCGATCCCGCAGACCAGCGGCACGATCATCGCCTGACGCTTGCCGTAGATGAAATAGCCGGCGCCGACGGCGCCGAACAGCATGCCCCAGATCAGGGTGGCGGTACTCGGCATGGCTACGCCCTCAAGCTAGTTGGAACCGGATCCGGCGCTTGGCTGGATCCGCTTCGACGAGTTTCACGTTGACACGTTGCCCCAGCGGCAGCTCGTGGCCGGCCTCGATCCTGGTCTCGATCGCGGGATCCTTGATCATCACGTTGCCGGCGCGCGGGTCGTGGCCGTCGCGGCTGGTGACGATCGCGGGAAAGGTGTCGCCGGCGCGCTGCACGAGCACCACGGCTTCCAGCAAATCGGTTGTTGCGTGTTCAAACTGGCTGGCAGTGCGATCGGCGCCGTGCATGATTTCCGGCAAGGCATCGAGTTTTCCCAGTACCCACTCGGGAACCGGCTTGCCTGCACAAATCGCAACGCAGACCTCGCCTGCGTAGCGGTCGATGAGGCGTCGCAGCGGTGCGGTGGCGTGGGTATATTCGGCCGCCAGCGCCGATTGCATGGGCTGCGCGGGCGTCGCGCCGTGGAAGCTGGTGTAGCCGGCGCCCCGCAACACGCGGGTGCACGCCACCAGCATCGCCACTTGCGCCGGGTCGGCGGGATCCAGCGCATCAATGAAGGCGGGGTACGCGCGCCCTTCCGGCCAGGCAAGGCGCAAACTGGCCGCGGTTTCCCGCAGTTGCGTGATAGCGGTGCTGTCGGGCTCGGGCAGGGTGCGCAGGATACCGACGCCCGCTTGCACCATCAGGTGCGCGGCCGCCATGCCAGTCAGCAGCGAAATTTGCTCGTTCCAATCTTCCACCGGATGGCGTGCGCGGTAGGCGAGGGTCCAGTGGCCGTCGCGTTGCGTGGCTTCCTGTTCCGGCAGCGGCAGGCTGATGGCGCCGAGCCGCTGCGCGCGTGCCTTGCGGCGCTCGCCGATTTCCTTCAGCACGGCCCACATCGGGTCAGCATGGCCGGCGTCGATCTCGGCTTGCACGCTGGTGTAATCGCAGCGCTGGCGGCTCTTGACGCGCGCGCGTTCGACGCTGACGTGGGTGCCCTCACCGGTGGCGTCGAGGTCGATCGTCCACAACAGTGCCGGACGCAATTGGTCCGGCAACAGTGACGCGGCGCCTTCCGACAGCGTGCGCGGGTGCAGCGGGATCGTGTGGCCGATGCCGTACAGGGTTTCGCCGCGGCGATGGGCCTCGCGATCGATGGCACCGCCGGGTGTGACAAACGACGCGACATCGGCAATCGCGTAGTACACGCGATGGCCGTCGCCTGCGCGTTCGACGTACATCGCCTGGTCAAGATCCATCGATCCCGCCGGGTCAATCGTGATGAACGGAATATCGGTGTGGTCGAGGTCAGGCAGTTTGACGTTGGCCGCCGCAGCGTGGGCTTCGGCTTCGACGTCATCCGGAAAGGCATCATCCAGGTGCATCTCGCGGCGGACTTCGGCAAGACCTTGCACCAGGGCCGGATCACCGGGAGTGCTGACCTGCAGGCGGCGCGTCAGGGGCATGTCAGAGTTCCTTGTCTTCGTGCGTGATGGCGTCTGGGCGAACGTTCATCCGTGGTGCGTGAGACTACCAGCATCACGCGAGCACTCCGTTTCACCCCCACCAGAATGCAGTCGCGATGATTGCATAAAGTGCGATCAGCGACGTGCCTTCCTGCCAGTCTGATTCGCCGTCGAAGGTGATGAAGGCCGTCACCAGCACCGCGATCACCACCGCCACCGCCAGCATCGGCGGGAAGTCCAGGGTCAATGGGGTGAAGCCGAACACGCGCGACAGGATCACCAGCGCCGGCGCCAGCACCAGGGCGATCTGCAGCGGTGAGTTGATCACCACCGAGAACGCATACTCGGAACGGTTGGCTGCCGCGAGCTGGATGCCGACCACATTCTCGACGGCGTTGCCGGCGATCGCGACGATCACGAGGCCCGCGAAGGCATCGGAAATGTGCAGCGTTTGCATCGCCGGTTCCAGCGCATGCACAAACCAGTCGGACACGAACGCGGCGGCCAGCGCTGAGCCGGCCAGCATCACCAGCGCCAGCCACAGCGGCCAGCGTGGCGGTGCGTGTGCTTGCTGCTTGTCACCCGGCTTGCTTTTCAGCGAGGCGGGCAGGGTGACGGCAAACAGCGCCAGCAGGATCACCGCGACCACCAGCGACATCGTGCCTTCATGCGGAGCGGCCGGGGTGTGCACATAATCGGCGAGCGAGGGCACCACCATCGCCGCGACCGCCAGCAGCATCAGCACCGTGGTCGAGCGGGCGCGTACGGAATCAATCGACTGCTGGCCGTGGCGCAAGCCGCCCACCGTGAAGCTGAGGCCCATCACCAGCAACAGGTTGGCGAGGATCGAACCGATCAAGGCGGCCTGTACCACCATCACCAGCCCGGCCTGCAGCGCGAACAGCGCGATGAAGAGTTCGGGCAAATTGCCGAGCGCCGATTGCAGCACGCCCGTTGCGCCCGCACCGAAACGATCGCCGAGTTGTTCCACCGACCGTCCGACCAGCGCTGCGAGCAAGGCCACTGCGAGCCCGGAACACACGAACGCGATCACCTCGCCGGTGCCGCCGAAGCGTGTCGCTGCGGCCACGCTGATCAGCAGCGCGCTGCCGCCGATGATGGCCCAGTCGGCGCGGACGAAGATGGGTCGCGACGGGTGCGCGTTCATGCGGAGGCCTCGTGCCGGGGATATGTGCGGGACAGCCTCATGGCGAAGCGTCGCTCGATTGGCTGGTCAAATTCACTTTCTTGAAGTGCAGCCACTTCCTGATCGCGAGGCG
>DZCM01000071.1 GCA_022730295.1 Rhodanobacter sp.
GTTCGAGCGTGTCGCTCCCGATGACCCGCTGAACGCCAGTTGGCGCCGAATATCGTCGGCGCCAATTGCGTCGTGAATGAAGCCTAGCGCGTTGGTGGCTGCGGAAGACTCCGCGATCTGCGCACCACGCAACCTGGGATATTGGCGGAAAGAGAATCGACTGGGACTGCTTCCGGTGCGTTAGCTCCCATAAAACTGGATGCCACGGTCGCAGATCGCAGGCAGATCTTGGTCGACATCGTGAAATGCCACCGACAGGGGGAGTGACGTCGTCGGTTTGCTCGTTGCGAGCGCGAGCGAGATCACGCGGGCCAACCGCTCTGCATGGCGTCCATGCGACACCACGACCAACAATAGAGAGATCTCCTCCGACTCGCCACACGGGCGCCGGACCTCAATCAGATAGCCTGCCCGGACCGTGCCCTCGGCGGCAAAGCACGCTCGAAGCACTTCGACCAGGTCGTCCTCGGGGACCGATGGGGGACATCCATCGGTGAGCGCATCGCGCGGGATGGTTTCTCTCGACAAGGTGCCGATCGGCCGCCCAGCCAGCAGGGCGTCAATCTCCGGCGGGTAAAGCACGGCCTGTTCCCGATTCGGGTTCATGATCAATGTCGCGCCCCGCGTCCATTCGAACAACTGACGGCCAGTCGCCTCGATCAAGGCTCGCTCGGGCGATAGCGGCACTTCGGCCTGCGCTTGATCCGTAAAAAACGGAAGAACCAACTGGCCATTGTCGGGTCGCCTGATCTGAATGAACCGTATTCGTCCGGGCGGCATCGGGCCGCTCGGCCGATGGGCGTAGACCGTGGCGTCCAGGAGCGCGACGAAAAATGCATGCTCCGCCTGGGCCATAGCCTCGAACGTCTTGGCAGCGCGGGCGACCTCAAGCAATGCTTCTAGTTTGGATGCAGATGCCATACGTGCAATGGACCTCGCTTCTGATCGCACTCCTGGTGCGCAAACCTGAAGGCTCAATGTGAATCGACCACGGTTAGTTGCTTGGTGACCCAGGTGCGCCCTTACCGGTTCTGTCGGTGCCTTTTGTATGCCTCCGCAAATCGATCGAGGAATTCGTCCATTGCACCACGGAAGCGAAGCGCTTCCGCTGGGAGGGCAATGCCCAGTTCGCGCGAGATGGCGGTCGCGAACTGCACCTTTGCGTCCGACGGCACCTGAAGGTCGTAATCAAGACAGCCAATGAGAGCAGCAGCAAATGCGCTTGCTATGCGCTCCATGAGCTGGTCGAGCCTCTCATTCTCTATGGCTCGGCTGAACTGGATCGCCCAGACCTCCTGGGCATGGTGATCCAGTTGCAAGGAAATGCTGTAACCATCGTCCAATACCAGCTGCATAGGCATATCGCGGTCTCCAGCATCCGGCTCACGAAGAGCGAACAGATGCTACGTTCTTCGTAGTATCGGATTCAAGCAAATGCTACGAGCCTCGTAGGAACCCCTCCGCGCAGGTTCCTGCCGTGGCCAGACGGCACGATCTTCGAAGTACCTTTCGGCGCCGACTCAAGGAGGCCCGCGCCCGCCTGAAATTGTCTCAGCGAGATTTGGGCATCAAGGCTGGCCTGGATCAGTTCGTCGCCAGTACGCGAATCAATCGTTACGAACAGGGCATCCACGAGCCTGACCTCGCCACCATCGAACGCCTCGCGCGCGCTGTCGACGTGCCGACTCCCTACCTTTTTGCGGACGATGATCAGCTTGCACGATGGATCACTGCATTTAGTGCTTTGGATCCAAACGGGCGCGAGGAATTGCTCAAGCGCGTTCAAGATGCCGCTGCTGACCGACCAGCCGTCTACGGTTGAACGGCAAACGCGCAAGACGCCCAGCCAGCTCGGGCCAAGCTTACGAGGCACCTTCAGTATGCCCAGGCTGGAGCGACAGCTGAGTCGGCGCCGAGGAGTTCGTCCTGTAGGCCTTCGCCGACGCGACGCTTCCTCAGCCTGTCGCGGGATGATTCGGTTTTCTCTGAGCAATCTTCCCCCCGTCCGAACAATTGATGCGATCGCCCACATTGGTTCGCGATAAGCAGCCGCGGCACCTCGGCCACGTCATGGAGGCAATCGGGCCAAGTGAAGCAGCACGCCAGCCAGACTCTTCAGGTCTTGGCGGTTGTGCGCCAACACTCGTCTCAGGTTTACTGCCGATCCGCCGCGCAGATAGTTGAGCCAGGCGGCTGGCGCTTCCGAGCCCGGCAAATCATCTTCCCTCACTACGCCGAGCAGCTCGCGCTCGACGGTGGCCAGACGGCAGTTCTCCCACACGCCTTTCCAGCGTCGGCGCACGGGATGAAGCAGATCCAGATGCCTCAGTCCAGACAACGGGTCCGGCAGCCGGGCCAAGCGGTAGCGCGTCTTCAACAACGGTGAGTCGTAGCACTTGCCGTTGTAGCTGACGAGCACCGTGTCGGGCTGCAGCCACGTGGCAAAGGTCCGCAGCATCGCGGCCTCGCCGCCCATCGTCGTCGTGGTCAGCTGGCGCACCCGAAATCGTCCATCGGCCTGCCAGTCCGCCGCGCCGATCATCCACGCGCGCGTCCCCGTGCCGCCGGCCAGGCCCGTGGTCTCGGTGTCGAAATGCAAGAGCCGGCGGTGGGCTACAGGTTCCTGCCATCGCGCAAAGGCGGTGTCGATTAAAGGAGTGGGGCATCCCCATTCCATGAGCGCTTCGGTGAGAAAAAGCCCCGGTGCGATCTCAACCCCTGGCACCACGCGGTCTGTGGGCTGGGTGCGTTGAGCCACGCCCTGGATGCGCGAGCGCCCTTGAATCAGGCGCAGCACTTCAGACGAAAGGGTTGCCTTCGCCGCGATGACTTCGGGTGGTGGCGATTGGCCTGACTGCGTTCGCAGCTGCCGCATCCGTGTTGCAAGCGGACTCACAGAGCCACCAGGAGCGCCAGCACGCGCAACGCCAAGGCCTTCGGAGTCGTGGCTGCTTCTTCGTCGGCGGCAAGCACCGGACCCACGCAGGCCGGACAGCCGGCACGGCAATCGCAGCGTTCGATAAGGGTTACCGATTGCGCTACCAGATCCTCGTGCCGGTGGAACAGCGGCTCGCTCTGGCCGATGCCACCGGGAAACGCGTCGTAGAGGTAAACCGTCGGCGTGAACGGCACGTCCGCCGCCAGCGTGGCCGGCTGTCCGTCGCTGCCGCGGATCTGTCCGCGACCGGTGGCGTCCGCGCTGACGAACCATGCGCCGTCGCCGCTGCCCACGGACTTCTGCAGATCACGAGCTTCGGCCATCACCGCGACGGTCGCCACGATGTGCAACGCGTAGGCCGCACCCAGGAATCCATCGAGCGCCTGCTGGCGCTCCTCGAAAGCGGCTTCCAGCACGACCTGCGGGAGCTGCCACCACACTGCCGTGGTGTGCAATTCCTGATCGGGCAGATTGACCGGACCATAGCCGATGTTCTCGTGCGAGTAGAAGCGAATCTTCTTGTAGCCGGGCACCCGGCGCACGACGTGCACTTCACCATGATGAGCCTCTCCACATCCGGCGTGGGACGTGTCGAAGCAATCGAGCACCTTGAGTTTCGTGTAGTCGATCGCGTCGGTGTAATAGTCCACGTGGGTGCGGGTGACGTAGGCCTTGCGGCCTTCCCAGTCGAGCCGTTCCACCTGGTAGGGTACGGACTGGATCATGTGGATGGCGCCTTCATAGAGCGTCACGGGCGCTGCGGTGTAGTCGACCTCGGCGATGATCGTCTGGCGTCCATGGGTGCGGTCGACCACCACGAAGTTCCCGTCGGCCACCGAGCGCAGGGACACAGCGATGGCCGGGTAGCTGTCTGCGATCCACTCCCAACGATTCCCCTCGCGATGCAGGACACCTTCTTCACCCAATACATCCAGCCAGGGCGTGGCCACTTCGGTGCCGAACATCGCATCGCCGATGAAGGGCAGCTCGAAGGCGGCACAGCGAATGTGGTCAAGCAGGATCAGCGGCTGATCGGGTTGGATGCGTGCGTGTTCGGGCGTTGCACCATGGAAAAACTCCGGGTGCCGCACAAGGTATTGGTCGAGCGGATCGGAGCTCGCCACCAGGACACCCAACGCCGACTGCTGCCGGCGACCCGCGCGGCCGAACCGCTGCCAGGTGGCGGCGACGGAGCCGGGGTACCCGTTGAGCACCACGACATCGAGGCTGCCGATGTCCACGCCCAGTTCCAGTGCGGACGTGCTCACGATCCCGTCGATGGTGCCGGCGCGCATCTCACGCTCCGCCGCGCGCCGCTCCTTGGGTAGGTAGCCGCCGCGGTAGGCACGGATCCGCGCAGGCTTGCGCGGATCGCTGTCGAACACGTCTTTCAAGTATTTCGTGAGCACTTCGACCATGGTGCGCGATTGCGCGAACACCAGCGTCTTCATCCCCGACTTGATCGCCAGCCGCGCAATGCGGTGGGTCTGCGACCGTGCCGAGGCGCGCAGGCCCAGATCGGGATTGACCACGGGCGGGTTCCACAGCAGCACATGCTTGTCGCCGGTGGGCGCGCCACTTTCGGTGATCGCGGTGACCGCATCCTCGATCAAGGCTTCGGCGTGCTCCTTCGGGTTGCCGATCGTGGCGGAGCAGAGGATGAATTGCGGCGTGACGCCATAGAACGCGCACACGCGCTTCAACCGACGGATCACATTGGCCACGTGCGAGCCGAACACGCCGCGGTAGGTATGCACCTCGTCGATCACGACATAGCGCAGGTTCTCGAAGAACTGTGCCCACTTGGTGTGATGCGGCAGGATCGCCTGGTGCAGCATGTCCGGGTTGCTAACCACGATGTCGCCATGCAACCGGATAGCCTGACGCGCGTCGCCGGGGGTGTCGCCATCGAAGGTGAAGGCCCGCACGCCCAGCGCGCCGGCCTGGTTGAGCTCAAGCAACTCGGCCACCTGATCCTGTGCCAGCGCTTTGGTCGGAAACAGGTAGAGCGCCTTGGCGTGCTGGGTCATCGCGGCGGTGATGACCGGCAGCGTGTAGCAGAGCGACTTGCCCGACGCGGTGGGTGTGACGATGGCGACGTGTGCACCCGACTGCGTCGCTGCCCACGCCTGCGCCTGGTGGCTATACAACTGCTCGATGCCACGCGAGCGCAGGGCTTGCGCGAGTGCGGGTGGCAGGTCGTCGGGTAATGGCGCGAACGAACCTTCACGGCCCGGCACCACAAACGCGCCCGTGATGCGCGCGGCATACCGCTTCGTCAGCCGCTGGGCCAGCATGCGGCCATCACCGGGCTGGCGCAGAACCCGTTCGTCGGAAGCATAGCGATCGGGAAGGGCGTTCATGCGGTGGCCTGGTCGGGTGAGGGGAGAGCAGTGAAGCCCGCTGCCATCTCACCGTGTGAGATCGCAACGATGGACGCTGGAGAGGAAGCGACGCTCGACGCCGGTCACCGCGCTAACCTCTTGATCCATCTTGGGCGGTTCGACGGGGGCCTTTTTCCATCTTCCATTTTCACCTAAAGAGGTGAAACTATGCGAGCCATGACCCTGCAGATCACCCATCGCCAGTCCAACGTCCTCGCCTTCATCCGCACCCGGATCGAGCGGGATGGGCAGTCGCCCACCCTCGAGGAAATCGGCGAAGCCCTGGGGATCGGCAGCGTCAGCGCGGTGCTCAAGCACGTCCGCTCGCTGGAGGCGAAGGGCCGGTTGACGATTGAACCCCACCGCGCCCGCAGCATTCGGCTGGTGCGCGAGCCCGATCCGATGGATGCCGACACGCTGGAGCTGCCGCTGATCGGTCGCATCGCCGCTGGCGAGCCGCTGTTTTCCGATTCCCGGGTGGATCGGCGCCTGCGCGTTTCCCGCGCACTGTTCCGGTTGCGACCGGACTACCTGGTGAAAGTGGTCGGCGACTCGATGCGCGGCGATGGAATTCTCGACGGCGATCTGGTGGCGGTGCACGCCACGGCGGTGGCCCGACATGGCCAGGTGGTCGCAGCACGCGTCCGAGGCAATGAATTCACGATCAAGCGGCTGCACTGGAAGAGCGAGGTGATCCGCTTGCTGCCGAACAGTCCGGGATTCAAGCCCATCGACGTGGACCCGACCGAAGACTTCGCGATTGAAGGTCTGTATGCCGGCCTGCTGCGGGGCCGCTGATGAGCGCGGTGGTCTCCCTGACGACGTTGCTCGACGCCCGTCAGGTCTGGCGGGGTCGTGCTCCCGAGGTGCCGGTGGGCGATCAGCCCACGGGCTGGCGCGCCCTCGATGCCGTGCTGCCGGCCGGGGGCTGGCCGGAGTCATCGCTGTCCGAGATCCTGTTGCCCGCCGATGGGGTGGGCGAGCTTTGCCTCGTGCTGCCCACGCTGGCGCGGCTGACCCAGGCGCAGCGCCCTGTGGTGATCGTGGCGCCGCCGTATGCGCCGTGTGTGGCCGGCTGGCGCCAGCACGGTGTCGACATGCGCTGGGTGGAAATCGTGGATGCCGCTGAGAAGGATGTGCTCTGGGCGACCGAGCAGTGCCTGAGATCGGGCAGCTGCGCCGCCGTGCTGGCCTGGCCGCATCATGCGGACGATCGCGCCTTGCGGCGCCTGCAGGTGGCTGCGGTGAGCGGGCAGGCGCTCGCGTTCGTGTTCCGCGATCGCTCCCATCTTTCCAACGCATCGCCGGCGGCGCTGCGTCTGGAACTGGAAGCCCCGCCGCGCCCGCAGATCTGGGTGCGCAAATGTCGCGGTGGGGCCGTGCCCGCGCAAGCCATTTCCCTGCCGCGTGTCGTCCATTGATGGCGGCCGGACATGCTTTGGGCCTGCATCTACCTGCCGCATCTGGCGCTGGATGGGATTCTCCGACGCCGTCCCACCGCGGGTCCGTTGGTGCTCGTCGACGGGCCGGTCAACGCACGCACGATCGTTTCGGCCAATGACGCCGCCCGCGGGGCAGGCTTGCATGTCGGCCAACGGCTGAGCGCCGCGCAGGCGCTGCTGGCACAGTTCGACGCGCTGCCGTATGACCGGGCGTCGGTGGGCCGCTGGCACCGGTTCCTGGCGGCGGTGGCCTACCGCTACAGCGCTGAGGTCAGTTTGCTGCCGCAGGCGATCGTGCTGGAAGTCAGCAAGAGCATGAGCTTGTTCGGGCCATGGCCACGGCTTGAATCCATGGTGCGTGCGGACTTCACCGACCTGGGATTCCGTCATCGCATGGCGGCGGCACCGACGGCGCACGCCGCGCACATACTGACCACGGTTTCCGATGGGCAAGCGGTTCTGTCCCGGGACACGCTGCGCCATGCCCTGCAGCGGGTGCCGATCGCGAAGAGTCGATTGCCAGCGAACGCCATCGCGGCGCTGCCGAGCATGGGCATCCGCACGTTGGGCCAAGTCATGGCGTTGCCGCGCGATGGGCTGCGTCGACGCTTCGGAGCCGAGTTGTTGGCGGCACTGGATCGCCTGACCGGCGACCTGCCGCCGGGCCTGGCGTTGTATCGCCCGCCCGACAGGTTCGACCTGCGCATCGAACTGCTTCACGAGGTGGAGAACCAGTCGGCGCTGATCTTTCCGGTGCGGCGCATGATCGATGATCTGGCTGCGTATCTGGCCGGTCGCGATGGCGGGGTGCAGCGTTTCGTGCTGCGCCTGGAACATCGCGAAGGTCGCTTCACGGATGTGCCGGTGGGCCTGCTGACGCCGGAACGCGATGGCGCACTGTTGTTCGAGTTCACACGCGGCCGGCTGGATCACGTGACGCTGCCTGAGCCGGTGCTGGCGCTGCGCCTGATCGCCCGCGATCTGCCGGCATTCGTGCCGGCCGGGCGGGATCTGTTCGATGAGCGCCCGGCGCATGCCTTGCCGATCGAACAGCTGCGCGAACGATTGCGTGCCCGGCTGGGCGATGGCGCGGTCTATCGGCTGGGCAGCACGCCGGACCCGCGGCCTGAGCGGGCGCAGCGCGCGGCCACGCAAGATGACGGGCCGATCGAGCCGCACCCCCGCCCCACGTGGCTGCTGCGACGCCCGATTCCACTGCGCGGTGGAAACCCGATCATCCTGGCCGGCCCGGAGCGCGTCGAGACGGGGTGGTGGGATGGCGGTGAAGTCTGCCGCGACTACTACGTCATCGAAACCTCGCTGGGACAAGAGGCCTGGGCGTTCTGCGCGCCGGATGAGCAGACCGGCTGGATGATCCATGGATGGTTCGCATGACGGCTTACGCGGAGCTCCATTGCCTCTCGAACTTCTCTTTCGGCCGCGGCGCCTCCAGCGCCCGTGAACTGTTCCTGCGGGCCAGGACCTGCGGTTACGCCGCGCTGGCGATCACCGACGAGTGCTCGCTGGCCGGCATCGTGCGCGCGCTGGAAGCCTCGCGTGACACCGGTGTGCCGTTGATCGTCGGCTCGGAGGTCCAGCTGACCGATGGCCCGAAGCTCGTGGTGCTGTGCGAAACGAAGGCCGGCTACACGTCGCTGTGTGGCCTCATCACCACGGGGCGACGCGCCTCCGAGAAAGGCACGTATCGGCTCACGCGTGCCGACGTGGCCAGTGGCCTGCCGGGCACGCTGGTCCTGTGGACTCCCGACCGGATCGTCGACAGGGAGCACGGCCGCTGGGTGCGGCAGACATTCGGCGCGCGCGCGTGGCTGGCCGTGGAACTGCATCGCGGACCGAACGATGCGCGGCGGCTACGCGAGCTCGAAGCGATCGGTCGCGAGATCGGCCTGCCGCTGGTCGCGGCGGGCGACGTGCACATGCACATCCGGCGACGACTGGCCCTGCAGCACACGCTCACGGCGATTCGGCACCGCGTGCCGGTCGCCGAGGCGGGCGGGTTGATTGCGCGCAATGGTGAGCGGCACCTGCGCCGCCGCCACATGCTCGCCACGCTCTACCCCGCGGCCTTGCTCGACGAGAGCGTGCGGATCGCCGCCCGCTGCACCTTCACGCTTGACGAGCTGCGCTACCGCTATCCGGCCGAGCTGGTGCCGGAGGGCTACACCCCCATCCGCTGGCTGCGCCAGCTGATGGAGGAAGGCGCCAAGTGGCGCTGGCCCGAAGGGGTGTCAGAGAAGGTGCACAAGCAGCTGGAGCACGAACTGGGACTGATCGAGGCGCTGCACTACGAGGCCTACTTTCTCACCGTGCACGACATCGTGCGCTTCGCGCGCAGCCAGGGGATCCTGTGCCAGGGCCGGGGATCGGCGGCCAACTCCTCGGTGTGCTTTGCCCTCGGCGTGACCGAGGTCGACCCGATGAAGATGAGCCTGCTGGTCGAGCGGTTCATCAGCAAGGAGCGCAACGAGCCACCGGACATCGACATCGACTTCGAGCACGAGCGGCGCGAGGAGGTGATCCAATACATCTACCGGAAATACGGACGCGAGCGTGCTGCACTGGCGGCCACCGTGATCTGCTACCGCGGCAAGAGCGCCGTGCGCGACGTGGCCAAGGTCATGGGACTGCCGCGGGATCAGGTCGATCAGCTGAGCCAGGTGTTCGCGTGGTGGGATGGCACCGCATCCCTCGACGAGCGGCTGCGCGAGCGCGGCTTCGATCCCGAGAGTGCGCTCATCCGGCGCATCCTCAAGCTGACCGCGGAGCTTCTGGACATGCCACGGCACCTGTCGCAGCACGTCGGCGGGTTCGTGATCGCCGATGCGCCTCTGAGCGAACTGGTGCCGGTGGAGAACGCCGCGATGCCCGACCGCACGATCATCCAGTGGGACAAGGATGATCTGGACACGATGAATCTGCTCAAGGTCGATTGTCTGGCGCTGGGCATGCTCACCTGCGTGCAGAAATGCCTGACCCTGCTGCGCCAGCAGCGCGGGCAGGATTATTCGATGGCCACGCTGCCGTCGGAGGATCCCGCCACCTACGCCATGATCCAGCGCGCCGACACCGTGGGCGCGTTCCAGATCGAGTCACGCGCCCAGATGGCGATGCTGCCGCGGCACCGCCCGGAGAACTTCTTCGACCTGGTGGTGCAGGTCGCGATCGTGCGCCCCGGCCCGATTCAGGGCGACATGGTGCACCCGTATCTGCGCCGGCGCCGGGGCGAGGAGGTCGTCGACTACCCATCGGAGGAATTGAAGGAAGTGTTCGAGCGCACGCTGGGCGTGCCGCTGTTCCAGGAGCAGGTGATGAAGCTGGCCATGATCGCGGCCGGCTACACGGCGGGGGAGGCCGATGCACTCCGGCGCGACATGGCCGCGTGGAAGCGGCGCGGCGGCCTGGAGAAGCACCGCGAGCGCATCCTCACCGGCATGGCCGATCGGGGTTACACGACTGCTTTTGCCGAAACGCTGTTCGAGCAGATCAAAGGCTTCGGCAGTTACGGATTTCCTGAAAGCCATGCGGCCAGCTTTGCGGGCATCGTCTATGCGAGCTGCTGGCTGAAGTGCCACGAGCCGGCGGCCTTCGCCTGTGCACTGCTGAACAGCCAGCCGATGGGCTTCTATGCGCCAAGCCAGATCGTGCAGGACGCTCGCCGCCATGGCATCGACGTGTTTCCCATCGACGTACAGCGCAGCGATTGGGACAACACGCTGATCACCCGGGATGAAGCGCCGGCAATCCAGCTAGGGCTGCGCCAGGTGCGCGGGTTCAGCGAAGAGGCCGCCCGGCGGATCATGGCGGCTCGCGCCCAGCGCCCGTTCGCCGATATCGCGGACCTCTGCGCACGCGCGGCCGTGGACAAGCGCCATCAGGACTTGCTGGCGCAGGCCAGTGCCTTGCGGGGGCTGTCGCGACACCGGCACCACGCGCATTGGGAGATCGCCGGGGTGGAGAAGCAGCTGCCGCTCTTCGGCAACGTCAGTCCGGCCGAGGTCGAGGTGGTTCTGCCGAAGCCGACGCAGGCCGAGGACACACTGGCGGACTACGCGCGAACCGGCCTGACCTTGGGTATGCACCCCATGGCGCAGATCAGGGATCGGTTGCGCGCCGCCCGCTGCACCGACTCACGCACGCTGCGCAAGCGCCCCCACCACAGCTATGCGCGCGTGGCGGGAATGGTCACGATGCGCCAGCGACCGGAAACAGCCAGTGGGGTGACGTTCCTGACGATGGAGGACGAGCACGGCCTGGTCAATGTCATCGTCTGGCGCAATGTCGCGGAAACGCATCGGCGGGTGCTGCTTGAATCCGAGCTGCTTGGCGTCGATGGACGCTGGGAGGCGGTCGAAGGCGTGTGCCATCTGATTGCCAGCCGATTGCTCGATATGAGCGAGCTGCTGGGCGGGCTGGATGTGCGGTCGCGTGATTTTCATTGAGCCATCACGCACGAGCGCAAGTCACGCCGCCCGTTGGTACGCGTAATACGGTCGCTCGCGATCATCGAGGATGGCGTATTGCGCCGCCAGATTCCGCGGATCCGGATTGAGCCACGCATCGACATGCTCTGGCTTGATCGGAATGATGCAGCGGTCGTGGCCGGCCGCCACCACCTCAGCCGGCGGTTCATCCGTGATCGCGGCGAAGGAGAGCAGGTTCGGTTGGCCGGGTGCCTGCCAGCGCGACCAGAGGCACGCCACCAGCATGTCCTGCGTGGGCTCGGGGCGGAATTCCAGTACCACATTAGCTTCGGTTTCGCCTTCAGCCAGCTCGCGCCCTTCGACCCGATGCCGGCTCACGTTCTCGTAGAACGCGTTGACGACCATGATGCCGTGCGTATAGCCGAACAGGTCCTTCCAGAAGCCCTCGAGGTTGTCGCGGCGTGCGTTATACGTGCCCGGAAACTTGGTGTCGTAGAACGCCGGCTTGCCCGCGGGCCGGCACTGATAGCGCATCGGTTTGACCACGCGCTTGCCGTCTTCCATGACCATCACAGGCGCGTAGTTGCCGGGGAAGATGCGGGAGTCGCGAGGCTTGAGGTCCGTGCGTCGCAAGTCGGCCAGCTTACCCTTGGCCTTCTCGATCTTGTCGGCCGCGATGCGCTTGCTTTCGGTCGCCGCCTTGGTGGTCCTCGATTGAAGCGTTCGCTCGGCATCGGCCAGCCGCTTCGTTTGCTGAAACAGCTCCCGCTCCGTCTTGCCGACCTGATCCGCGGTGTAGGCGACGATCAAGGCCTTGATCTGACGTTCCTGTTCGGTCTGAGGATCAGCAAACGCAGCCTCCATCGCTTTGGGAATCTTGATCGTCGAATTCTCGGCGCGTTCCCAGAACAGGCGCACAAACTCCTTGATGTCCATGATGGCGCCGAACACCTTCGTGAATTTGTGGTAGTCCGCCCAGATCTGCGCCGAATAGCACATCTCGAAACCTGCTTTAGGCAGCGGCGCTAAGCATAGTGCGGAAACACAAAAGTGCCAGTCGATGCCGGTGCCAGTCGCTCGGAGCGAATCCGTGGATCGCCCGAACTACCAGGTTGCTGACGAGGCTCGTCACACAGCTTGACCACCATCGCCAATCGGTCGAACATCTGACTGAAGGTCGCTTGCCGACCCAAAGCAGACCGTCAGTTTTGTGATGTCTTCCCGACTATCCCGCCCGATCCAGCGGGCTGCGCACCCCACCGGCGCCGCGGTTGAGCACATGCGTGTAGATCATTGCCGCACATGGATGTGCCAATGCCGCGAGCGCATGGATGCGCAATAGCGGCCGTGGTGGACACATCCTTGTGGCCGAGAAGCTCTTGCACGGTGCGGATGTCGTAGCCCGTCTCGATCAGATGCGTCGCAAACGAATGCCGCAACGTGTGCGCGCTCAGCGGCTTGTCGATACCGGCGCGCCGTCGTGCTGATTTCATCGCACGGGCGAGAATGGCGTCATCGAAGTGATGCCGACGGATCGTGCCATCGAGCGGATCGAGCGCGCGCTGCACCGAGGGGAACACGAACTGCCAG
>DZCM01000072.1 GCA_022730295.1 Rhodanobacter sp.
CCTTACAAAAGCGATCCGCGCTTCGCGGCGTTCTGCAAAAAGGTTGGTTTGCCTGACAGCGCGAATCCCAAGGCAATACCTTGAAGCTTGCGTCACGATCACCGCGTCGCGCGGGGCGGCATGGTCCTCAAGCCTCGATGATTCGGTCGAGTCCCTGCGCGCAGTAGCGGTGCGCCATCGCTGCGAATGACGCGTCACCATGCGTGCGTTGCGCCCACGCGGCATGCCGCGCGAGCAGTGCCGCGGCGATTGCATGCGCGCAGGTGAAGGCGAGGCGCGAGGCGCCGGCCTGCAACCTGTCGGTGTCGCGGGCGTGATCGCGTAACCAGGTGTCGGCGTGGCGGATCGCGGCGTGGATGGCTTCGGCATCTGTGCGTGCGATGGCGTCGCCGGCGGCTTCCAGCCAGGCGTCGACGGTGGTCACCAGCGGTTCCATGCCGGCCTTCTCCAGCGCGCGCAGGAAATCGAGCGCCTGCACGTTGCCCGAACCTTCCCAGATCGACAGCACCTGCACGTCGCGCAGCAACACCGGGATGCCGCTGTCTTCAAGATAACCAATGCCGCCGAAGGCCTCGACGGTGTCCGAGGCCACGTGTGTGCCGAGCTTGCACACCCACAATTTCGCCAGCGGGGTGAGCAGGCGCTGCAGCGCCGCATTGCGCGGGTCGCCCTTGCCGGATTCGACGCGCCCGAGCAGCAACGCAAGTTCCATACCCAACTGCAGTGCCGCCGCGTAAGAGGTTTCCATCTCCGCCAGTGTGTCGATGAACAGCGGTTGCCCGGCGAGCAGGCGCCCGAAGGCACGGCGCCGGCCGGCGTAGTCGCGCGTCAGCGCGAGGCAATGCTGCATGGTCGAGAGTGCACCGAACACGTTCCACAGGCGCGTCACCTGCAGCACCGGTGCGATCGCGCGCACGCCGTGTCGCGGTTCGCCGACCAGTTCGGCGCGGGTGTCATCGAGGTGGATTTCCGCAGTCGGCAGTTCGCGGGTGCCGAGTTTGTCCTTCAGGCGATCGACGGTGATGCCGTTCCAGCTGCCGTCCGCGTTGTGGGTGTCAACGCAAAACATCGCCAGCCCATCGCCGCCGGCCGGATTGCCCTCCGGGCGCGCCAGCGCCAGCGCGACTTCAGAGACGATCGCCGAGGTGAACCACTTGCGCCCCGTCAGGCGCCAGCTGCCGTCGGCGATTTTGTGCGCGACGGTTTCGCTGTGGCCGACATCGGAGCCGCCGATGGTCTCGGTCATCCACTGGCCGCTGGTCCAGAACGTTGCGGGATCGCGGCTCAAGAGGTGCGGCAACACGCGCTCGCGCACCTGCGCATTTGGCACGTCGCGCAAAGTGGTGGCGACACCGTCGGTCATCGCCAACGGGCAGGAATAGAACGCGCTGGCGACGTGGTACAGGCACACTTTGGCGAACTGCTGCACGCGGCAAAATTCACCGAGCGCGCGATCGTGGCCGTCGGCGATGAGCCCGCGCGTCGCCGCGATGGACGGGCCTTCGCGCCAGGTTTCGGTCAACTCGATGCGGTCGATGCGGTTGCCCCACACATCCCAGTTCGTGAGGATCGGTTCGCTGGCGGCCGTGGTGGACTGGCGCGCATACTGGCGCAGCGCATATTCGCCGAGTGCCGCGCAGTCGGCGTCCATGGCCCGGCGTTGTGCTTCGGGCAGGATGCGTTCAAGGCACGAGCGCAACACATGGTCGCTACGCCACGGGTCGGGAAGTTGCGGGGCGGCTTGGACGAAGCTCATGGCTGACTCCGATACGAAACGCTGACCTGCACCGTAATCCCATCGAGCGGCGCGCGCCAGCCCGTTCCGCAACGGATCAAGCGGAGGCCTTGCGGCGTCCCGGCTTGCGCGCCTGAGAGACGACCATCACCACCACCAGCGCGGCTTCGATCAACGCCAACGTGCGTTCACGCGGTGCCGCCCAGGCCTCGGCGACACCGTGGCAGAAGTAGAACAAACCGAGCATGCCGGCCAGCAGCAGGGCCCTGCGCGGTGCTCGCCAATACAACAACGGGACCGCCAGCGGCAGCAGTGCGATCGTCAGGGCCACGCCGATCGGCATGATGGCCGGTGGCAGCAGCCATGCGTGCCAGATGATCTGCAGCAAGGCCAGTGCGGCCCAGGCCGCGACGCCGACGCGTTGCGCGATTTGCGCGTTCACGGATTCACCGCCAGCCGCCGCGCGACGTCGGCGACCCGCCGGCCGAGCGCTCGCGCCAACGTGCGCTCGTCCTCGCTGATCGGTTTGCGGTGTTCGCGGTCGACGCCGTCGACATGGCTGGCGCCGTAGGGCGTGCCGCCGGTGGTCGTGTTGTTGAGCGCGGGTTCGGTGAATGGAATGCCGACGATGAGCATGCCGTGGTGCAGTAGCGGCAGCAGCATCGAAAGCAGGGTGGATTCCTGGCCACCGTGCATGGTTGCGGTCGAAGTGAACACCGCGCCGGGCTTGCCGAGCAGCGTGCCCGAGACCCATTCGGCGATCGTGCTGTCGAGGAAGTGCTTGAGCGGCGCCGCCATGTTGCCGAAGCGGGTCGGACTACCCAGGATGAGCCCGGCGCATTCCTTGAGGTCACTCAGGGCGACATAGGGCGCGCCGTCGCCGGGCACAGGCGCTGCCGCGGTTTGGGTGACCGGCGCGACGGGCGGCACTTGCCGCAGGCGCGCGCGCACGCCATCGACTTCCTCGACGCCGCGGGCGATGTAGCGCGCCAGTTGCGCGACCTTGCCGTGGCGGCTGTAGTAGAGGATCAGGATTTCCATGTCGTAGCGTGTGCCTTTGTCGTGGGAATGCGTTAGCCTCGCCGCGTGAGCCGCCTTTCCGCCGCCAGCCTGACTAACCGCCGCGACCGCCTGAGCGCGTTCGCGCGCTTCCTGTGGCGGCAGTTCCGCGACGACAAGTGCTTCGAGGCGGCCGGCGCGCTGTCATTCACGTCGTTGTTCGCGATCGTGCCGTTGCTGGCGGCGATGTTCGCGATGCTGTCGGTGTTTCCGGTGTTCGCCGAATTGCGCGACCGCCTCAGCAACTTCCTTTTCCAAAACTTCGTGCCGGCGGCCGGCGAAACGGTGCAAGGATACCTGCTCCAGTTCGCGGGCAACGCCAGCCGCCTCACCGTGGCTGGGGTGCTGGTGCTGCTCATCAGCGCGTTGCTGTTGATGGCCAGCATCGAGGAGCGCTTCAACCGCATCTGGCGCGTGCCGGTGCGGCGCAAGGGCGGGGCACGCTTCCTGTTGTATTGGGCGGCGCTGTCGCTGGGGCCGCTGCTGGTGGTGGCGGGCGTGGCGGCGAGTTCGTGGATGCTGGCGCAGCCGTTGCTGCACGGCGCCGCCGAGCAGAGCTTGTTCGGCCTGCGGCTGGTGGGAATGGTGCCCTTCGCGGTGACCTTGCTGGCGATGTTCCTGATGTACGTGTTGATCCCCAATTGCCGCGTTCGCTGGCGGCATGCGCTGGTCGGCGCGCTGCTCGCTGCCTTGTTGTTCGAACTTGCGCGCAATGGCTTCGGCTTGTACGTGCACCACCTGGCGAGCTATCGCGAGATCTACGGCGCGCTCGCCGCGATTCCGATCTTCCTGATCTGGGTGTACCTGTCGTGGGTGATCGTGCTGTTGGGCGCGACCTTGACGGCCGCGCTGAATGGCTTCGAGTACCGCCACAAGGACGAGCTGTTGCCGCGCGGTTGCGAGTTCATCGG
The DNA here is from genome assembly GCA_022730295.1 of Rhodanobacter sp. Taxonomy (GTDB): domain Bacteria; phylum Pseudomonadota; class Gammaproteobacteria; order Xanthomonadales; family Rhodanobacteraceae; genus 66-474. The sequence continues at coordinate 3,706 of DZCM01000072.1, forward strand.
CTTGTTGCGTGTGCTGCAGCATTTCGTGGTCGCGCAGCGTGACGGCCAGGGCCTGACCGAGGCCGCGATTTCCCAGCGCGAGCGTTTCCTGCGTGGCGAAATGCTGCAGCGTTACCTGCGTGACCTCGAAAGTGTCGGGGTGGTGCGCCGCACCGAGACTCGCGACTGGGTGCTGGTGCGTGATCTTGACAGTGTCACGCTGGCCGACCTTCTGAGCATCGGTGATTACCGTCTGCCTCCGGATGCGGTGTCCCTCCAGCGTGCGGCGGCCGGGCTTCCGCCCGAGCTGAGGGTGGTCCTGCAGCATGTCGAGGCGGACTTGCGCGAAAGTTTCGCTGTGTCGTTGCGGTCAGTGTTCGCGGGGCAGGGCGAGGCTGCGCCGTGCTCGACTTCCGGTAAGTCATCGCCATGAACGTGTTGTGGCGAACCCTCGTGTTGTTTGTCGCGGCCTGGTTGCCGGTGGTGTGCGCCGGTGCCGCGGACGCGCCGGCCGCTGCCGCTGCGGCCACGCCGCAACTTGTCGTGCAGACGCTGGACGGCAGAACCTTCAATCTTGCCGCCGAGCGTGGCCGTTGGGTGATCGTGAATTTCTGGGCAACCTGGTGCAGGCCGTGCATCGAGGAAATGCCGGCGATTTCGAAATTCGTCGCCAGCCACAAGCACGTCGCCGCAATCGGAATTGCATGGGATCGCGCGTCGCGTGCCGAGCTGTTGAAGTTTGTACGCAAACATCCGGTTGCCTACCCAGTGGCGTTGGTTGACATGGACAAGCCGCCTGGCAGCTTTCCGTTGCCCCAGGTGTTGCCGACCACGATCCTGATCGCGCCGGACGGACGCGTTGCCAAGCCTTTCATCGGGCCGGTGAACGGGAACATGTTGGCGCAGGCGATCACCGCCGCAAAGGCCGCATTCACGGCGCCCGCTGGGCCGGGAGGCTGAGCGTGGCCTGCGTGCGCTTCCTCGTCAGCGGCCGCGTGCAAGGCGTGTTTTTTCGCGCCTCCACCCGCGAGCAAGCGTTGCGGCTTGGCATCACGGGCCATGCGAATAACCTTGCCGATGGCAGCGTGGACGTCGTCGCCTGCGGCAGCGATGACGCCTTGGCCGAGTTGGAAACGTGGCTGCAACACGGCCCGCCGTCCGCGCGGGTCGAGGCTGTTACGCGCGAAGTGCTTCCGCAACAGGCGCTGGTCGGATTCGTTACACGCTGAACGTTCTGGCGCTAGTGCTCGCCCAGCCGCGGCAATAGCCCAACCAGATTGCACGGTCGCGTGCGGGCATCGAGTTGCGCGCACAGCAGTTTGCCCCACGCGGTACGGCAGGCTGAGGTGGAACCGGGCAGGGCGAACACGAACGTCTGGTTCGAGAGTCCCGCGAAAGCGCGTGATTGCAGCGATGACGTGCCGATTTCCTCGAAGCTCACGATGCGGAATAGTTCGCCGAAGCCGGGCATTTCCTTGTCCAGCAGCGGCCGGATGGCTTCCGGCGTGGAATCGCGGCCGGTGAAGCCGGTACCGCCGGTGATCAGCACGCCGTGCACGGTGGCATCGGCAATCCATGCTGCTACTTGCGCGCGGATCGCGTAACGATCGTCGCGCAGCAGCTTGCGCTCGTGCAGGTGGTGGCCGGCTTCGGTGAGGGCGCTCACCAGAAAATCGCCGGAGCTGTCCTCTGCCAAGGTGCGGGTGTCCGACACCGTCAGCACGGCGAGCTTGAGCGGTACGAATTGGGCTTGGGCGGTCATGGCGAAAGCGTAACTCAATCCTCGATTTTTGGTTGCGGCAGATTGATGGTTCCAGGTGACAGCCGTTGCTGGTTCCGTTCATCCATCGCATGCAGCAGTGCGCTGAAATCGTTCGCGTACGCGTGCATGTCGAATAGGCCGGAGGCCTTGCGTTGGCTGGCGAGGCGTTCGTGCAGGGCCTTGAGCACGTAGGGGTCGTTGCCGTAACGGATTGCGGTCGAGATGAAAGCCGCGTCGTCGCGTGCGATCAGCTCGGGCATGCCGAGGTAATGATTCAAGCTGCCGGCGACGCGCGAGGCAAAGGTTTCGCCGGGGCGCGTCAGCACCGGGCAGCCGGCCCAGATCGCGTCCGATGCCGTGGTGTGGGCGTTGTAGGGATTGGTGTCGAGGAACAGGTCGGCCAACTGATAGCGCGCGAGGTGTTGCAGGTGCGGCAAGGCGGGAGAGAACACCAGGCGGCGGGGATCGAGGCCGCGCGCTTGCGCCTCGCTGCGCAGGTTTGCGTCGGCGTTGCGGTCGGTATTCAGCAGCCACAACACACTGCCGGGCACTTCGCGCAGGATCGCACACATGCGCGCGAAGCTGGCCGCGTTGAGCTTCCAGGAATTGTTGAAGCTGGCGAACACCACGCCGTCGCGAGGCAAGCCGAATACGGAGCGCGGCGGCGCGGCACCGACCGGGCGGTTCGGGTCGGAAGGTTGGTAGCAGCGTGGCAGGTAGGCGATGGCTTCGGAATAGAAACGTTGCAACGGTTCCGGAACGACAAACGAATCCGCAATCAGGTAGTCGATGAATGGTGCGCCCGAGCTGCCGGGGTAAGCGAGCCAGCTGACTTGTACCGGCGCGGGGCGTAGCGCGAACACGCCCGGCATGCCGCCCGCGCACCAGCCATCGACGTCGATGAGGATATCGATGCCGGCATCGTGCACGCATTGTGCGATCCGCGTTGCCGGTTGACCCGGTAACTCATGGAAGCCCCGGGCAGCGGCGCGCAGGCGTGCGCGCACGTCGCTGCGGTCGCCGGGCGTGGTGGCGAACAGGTGCAGTTCCAGATCGTCGCGTTGGCCGAGCGCCTCGAACAGCGCCACGGTGAGCAATGCGGTCGCGTGTGCATGGAAGCCCGCCGACAGGAAGCCGATCCGGGGCGGCGTGCCGCTGGCGCGCGGTGTGCGTCCGAGGCGGAGATGCTGCCGCAAGGATTGCACGTCGCGCACCACCCGCGCTGCACGCGCTTGCGCACAAGCAAGTTGTTCCGCCGCCGTGGCATCTTCAGCGAGGAACACGAACGGATCGATCGAACCAGAGCCGTCCAGCGCACGCGCGCGGATACGGCGGGCGAGCGGTTCCGCCCCGGCCCAATCGCACTCGCGTCGCAGCAAAAACAGCAGCTGGCCTTCGGCAAGCTGCAGGTTCGGATCCAGTTGCAAGGCGTGCCGGTAGAAGCTTACGGCTTCCCCATAGTGGTGCTGCTCGTCGGCCATCAGGCCGGCGTGATAGGGGAATTGCGCCGCCTGCGGTGCCAGCCGTGCGCCGGCCTCGTAGCTCGATTGCGCGTCGGCGTAACGCTGCGTTCGGTGCAAGATGTGGCCCAGCAGCAACCACGTCTGCGGGTGGGGTTGTCTGGCGATCAAGGCGCGCAAGCGCGCTTCGGCTTCGGCCAGCATGCCCAGTGACATTTCGGTGGCGGCAAGGTTGATGATGGCATCGCCGTGGTCGGGCGCGATCGCGAGTGCGGCGAGATAGCGTTCGCGCGCCTGCTCGTCGTCGCCTGCGGCGCGCAGCGCATTGGCGAGGTTGTTGTGCAGGGCCGCGTCGCCGGGGCGGGTTTGGATTGCTTGTTCCAGCAGTTTGATCGCGCCCGCTGCATTGTTCTCGGCGAGCATGACGCTGGCAAGGTTGCTCATCGCGTCGGCGTTTACGGGGTCGATGTGCAAGGCGTCCTGCAGGGCCGCACGCGCTTCAGTGTGGCGGCCCAGCATCAGCAAGGCCACGCCGTGCAAGCGCGCGAGTTCGGAATCGTCGGCGATGGTGTCGCGCAGCCGGCGGGCTTGCGCCTCGGCGCCGATGGTGTCGCCGCGCTGGATCTGCTCGACGACGCGCGCGGCAAGCGCGGATGTGGTCTTGCTGTTCATGCGCGTTCCGCCAGCGCGGCCAGCGCTTCGGCGTGGGCTTCGCGCACCAGCGAGCTGACGAGCTCGTCGAGGTTGCCTTCAAGGATCTGCGGCAACTGGTGCAGTGTGAGGTTGATGCGATGGTCGGTCACGCGTCCCTGCGGGAAGTTGTAGGTGCGAATGCGCTGGCTGCGATCGCCACTGCCGACCTGCAGCTTGCGCGTGGCGGCTTGCTTGGCAGCCTGCTCGCTGCGTTGCGCATCCAGCAGGCGCGCCTTCAGCAGTGACAGCGCGCGAGCACGGTTCTTGTGTTGGCTGCGCTCGTCCTGGCATTCAACCACGATACCGCTCGGCAGGTGTGTGATGCGGATCGCCGAGTCGGTCTTGTTGACGTGCTGGCCGCCGGCGCCAGAGGCGCGGAACGTGTCGACCTTGATGTCTCCATCGCGGATCTCGATGCCGGTGATTTCTTCCTGCTCGGGCAGGATGGCGACGGTTGCAGCGGACGTGTGGATGCGACCCGAGGCCTCGGTGACCGGCACGCGTTGCACGCGATGGGTACCGGATTCGAATTTCAGCGCGGCGTAGGCGCCGCTGCCTTCGACGCGCGCCACGGCTTCCTTGTAGCCGCCGTGCTCACCTTCGTGGGCGGACATCAGCTCGGTACGCCAGCCGCGACGCTCGGCGTAGCGCAGGTACATGCGCAGCAGGTCACCCGCGAACAGCGCGGCCTCGTCGCCGCCGGTGCCGGCGCGCACTTCCAGGTACAGGTTGGCGTCGTCGAGTGGATCGCGTGGTACCAGGAGTTCCTGCAGGCGCTCTTCCAGTTCCGCGGCGTTGCGCTCGAGCGCCGGCAGTTCCTCGCGCGCCAGCTCGCGCATGTCGGGATCGTCCAGCAGCGCGCGGGTGTGTTCGAGTTCTTCGGTGTTGCGGCGGCTGGCGGAGAAGGTGTCGGCGAGACCCTGCGTTTGCGCGTACTCGCGCGAGAGTTCGCGGAAGCGCTTGGCATCATCTGCGGCGGTAGGCTCGGCCAACAACAGGCCGATTTCCTGATGGCGCTCCAGCAGTTGTTCAAGGCGCCGCCGAAGATGCGGCGTCACGGGCGATGTCCGTCGGTGTCGAACAGGCGCGCGGCGGCATCGAGCAAGGCCTGGTCACCGTGTTCGGCAGCTTCGCGAAGATGCACGCTGGGAACGTGCAGTAGTTTGCCGGTCAGGGTGTGGGCAAGATACTCCAGTGCTTCCGCGGGCGGGTGGCCGGCGGCCAGCAATTCTCGCGCGTGCGCCAGCACTTCGTCGCGTTGCGCTTCGGCGCTGGCGCGATAGGCGCGCAGCGGCTGGCCGAGCTCGGTGGCCCGCCGCCATGCGAGATAACGCTCGACCTGGAGCTCGATGATGGCCTCGGCTTCGCGCACCGATGCCTGGCGCGAGCGACGGCCACTCTCGATGGTCTGCTGCAGGTCGTCGATGGTGTACAGGAACACGTCCGGCAATTTGGCGGCGGCCGGGTCGATATCGCGCGGTACGGCAAGATCCATCAACAGCATCGGGCGGCGGCGGCGTTGGCGTAGCGCGTCGCTCAGCATGGACGCGTCGAGGATCGGGTCGCGGCTGGCCGTGGCCGAGATCACGATATCGGCTTCGGCGAGATGCCGCGGCAGCTCAGCCAATGCGATCGCATAACCTCCGACCGGGTTCACCAGAGCCTGTGCGGTTTCGATGGTGCGGTTGGCCACGAGCAGGCGCTTGACGCCGCGTTCGACCAAATGGCGGATCGCCAACTCGATGGTGTCGCCCGCACCGATCAGCAACACGCAGGCTTCGGAGAGCTCGGTGAAGGCTTGTTCGACCAGCCGCACGGCGGTGAAGGCGACCGATACGGGGCCGTTGCCGATCCGGGTTTCGGTGCGCACCCGCTTGGCGACCGCGAAGGCGTTCTGCAACAAGCGGTCCATCGGCGCGTGCAGGGTGTGCGCAGAACGCGCCGCGCGCCAAGCGTCCTTCACCTGACCAAGGATTTGCGGCTCGCCCAGCACCATGGATTCCAGGCCGGTCGCGACCCGGAACACGTGGCGTACCGCATCGCCGCCGGTGTGGCGGTAAAGGAACTCGTCCAGTCTGCCCGGGGTCATTCGGTTGTGGGTGTGCAGCCACGCTTCCGGTGCGCCTTCGGCGCCTTCGGTCACGTTGCAGTAAAGCTCGGTGCGGTTGCAGGTCGACAGGATCATTGCCTCGTCCACGCCCGCTTGCGCGGCGAGCTCCGCCAACGCCGGCGCCGTGGCGCCGGCGTCGATGGCTACCTGCTCGCGCAGCGCGACGGGCGCGGTGCGATGGTTGAGACCGAGTGCGATCAGCGGCATGGCATTAACAGGTCCGTGGCTGCGACAGGCTAAGCTGTGGCGACGGCTGGACGAATGATGGCCGGATTTCCGGAAGGCACGGGCGGATGTTCCCCGACGACGACAAGCAAAAGTACGGTCTACACCGCCATTTTACCGTGATTGCACTGGTTCTCGCCGGGATGGCGGTGCTGGCCGGTTGCGCGCAGGCACCGGCGCGCAGCCATTCACGCGTGCCGGTATCCGTGCAACCTTTGGCGCAGCTTGATTTGCCGGCCACTACTGACGCCGGGCGCGCTGCCGCCTTGTTGATCGCAGCCGGGTTCGCCCTGCAGGATCGTGATGCCGCCACGGCCGCGCACGATTACGCCGAGGCCGCGCAATTGTCGCGCGATCCGGATGTGGCGAAGCGTGCGCTGGACCTGGCGTTGGCCACCCGCGACGAGGCGGGCGCGGCACGCATGATCGAACGTTGGCGCGCACTGGGTGCGGGTTCGCGCCAGCTTGCCGGCGCCCGCGGAAAACTGGCCCTGTTGCACGGTGATCGCGCTGGCGCCGAAGCGGAATTCGGCCTGATGCTGCAGTCGGCTGACGCCGGCGAGTGGAAAACCTTCATTGCCGGCCTGCTCGACGCCCGCGACACTGCGTTGGCGGGGCGCGTGCTCGAAGACCTGGCCACGCCCGCGCGGCTGCCGGCGGATGAATCGATCTGGATCGCATTGAGCCAGCTCGGCGAACACCTCGGCCGGCACGCGTTTGCGCGCACGCTCGCGGATGCCACGGTGCGCCGATTCAATGGGGCCGAGGGTATCCGTTGGGCGGCGAGCCTGCGCCTTGCCGATCACGACCATGCCGCAGCACTTGCGTTGTACGCGGACGGGGTAAAAGCGCACCCGAATAATATTGACCTGCGACTTGGCTACGCGGCGTTGCTTGCCGTCAGCAACAAGAATCGCGAAGCGCTAGCCGTGCTGGCGGCGGGGCCGCAAACCACCGCGACTTGGTCGGCGCGCGTGGCCTATGCGGCGCGCGCCAAGGACGCGACCGAGTTGCGGAACTTGTACGCAAGCTTGCAACGCGCGCCGGCTGCGCAACGCGACGGCAACTTGTTCCTGTTGGGTCAGCTTGCGGAATTGCTGAAGCACGACCAGCAGGCGCTGCGCTGGTATGGCGAGGTGAATCCGGATGGCGAACATGCGTTCGAATCGCGGGTGCGCAGCGCGGTCCTGCTCGACAAGGCCGGCCAGCATGCCGAGGCGCACGCCGTGGCCGAGCAGTTGCAACAGGATTACGTCGACGATCCCGACCACTTGCGCTCCGCCTACGAACTCGACGCACAGATGTATTCGCAGGATGGCGAGCATGCCAGGGCGATCGCAGCCTACGACCGCGCGCTCGCGGCGATGCCTGACGATCCGGTGCTGATCTACGACCGCGGCATCGAACAGGCCAACGCCGGCAACATTGATGCCGCGCTGGCTGCTTTTCGATCCGTGTTGAAGCTGAAGCCCGGCAACGTCGATGCCATGAATGCGTTGGGCTTCACCCTGGCCGATGCCAACCGCGACTTGCCGGAAGCGGCGAAGCTGCTGGAAAAGGCGCTGGCGGCCAAACCCGGGGAACCGGCGATCATGGATTCCTGGGGTTGGCTGCAGTACCGGCTGGGCCATCTCGATGAGGCGGAAGACTACTTGCGTCGCGCCTGGGACAAGGGCTCCGACCCAGACGTCGGCGTGCACCTTGGCGAGGTGCTGTGGAAGCTTGGCAAGCAGCAGCGCGCGCGCGCGGTGTTGGCGAAAGTGCGCAAGCTCGATCCGAAGAATGCATCCCTGCAACGTGTGGCGAAGGAAATGCAGCCATGAACCTGCGCATGGCCCTGCTGGGCGGCGGCGCGCTCGCCGGATTGTTGTTGGCGGCATGCGCGCCGGTGCGGGTGCAGCGGCCCGGGACCTCCGAACAGCTCGCCGCACAGACCGCCCGCGAAAAATTGCTGGGCGCGCAGCCAAACTGGGGCCTGCAGGCGCGCTTCGCGGCCTCGGATGGAAAACATGGCGGCAGCGGCAGCCTCGACTGGACTCAACACGGCGACCACTACGAGTTCACCTTGCGTGCGCCGATCACGGGCCAGTCCGTGCGGCTGGATGGCGGCCCGGACGGCGCGGTGCTGGCGGGTCTCGCGGGCGGTCCATTGGTTGGCGCTGATGCCAGTTCGGTGTTGAACGAGGCGTTTGGCTGGCGTGTGCCGGTCGCCGACCTTGCGTATTGGGTGCGCGGCCTGCGTGCCGTGGGCGCCGCAGCGACGCTGACCTTCGGTGCCGATGGCCTGCCGGCCACCCTCGATCAGGACGGCTGGCACGTTGAGTACCGCGACTGGTACGCCGATCGCAAGCCGCCGTTGCCACGCAAGGTGTACGCCAGCTGCCAGCCGTATACAGTGCGGGTGCTGGTCGAAACATGGAACGCCGGACCATGACCGTGGCGACGCCCGCCGAGGCTGGTGCCGCGGGCCCAAACGCCTGAATTGACAGGTATTGGGCCGACTGGGACAATACGCGGCTTTCCCTGGACGTTGCGCGGCGTGGCCCGCGCGATTGGCGTTGCGCGCCCGCGAAGGCGCGATGGCGCCGAGGCGTGGAAACGTGGCGCGGCTTTGCCGCGACCGCATTCATCGTGCCGGGCAGGATGCCCGGTCATGCTGGCGACGAGGTGGCATGGTTACGAATCGCGGCACATGGATGTGCCGCCCGCGAAGGCGCGATAGCGCCGAGGCGTGAAAACGTGGCGCGGCTCCGCCGCGACCGTTTTCCATGCAAATCGGGCAGGAACCCGATTTGCTCATGATGGGGCGTCGCCAAGTGGTAAGGCACCGGGTTTTGATCCCGGCATTCGCA
>DZCM01000073.1 GCA_022730295.1 Rhodanobacter sp.
TCGGCCAGCGCTTCTGGCGCAAGGATGCGCAGGGCGCGGGACACGCCGGGCTGGGCCTGGCGTTGGCGAGCGCCGCCACGCAAGCGATCGGAGCGCAATTGACGTTCGAACTTCGCGATGGCCTGCTGCGCGCAACGCTGACGTTGAAACCGAATTGATGCCGCGTATCAGCTCGCGCGGTCTCGGTGTGCGCGGTGCAGTACGCTGGCCAGCAGGATCGTGGCCAGGCCGAGGAACAGGATCACGCCGCGCCAACCGGCCGGAACCGGCAGCCGCGGCAACAACTGCCACACGAACGCCAGCCAGATGATGCTGGCGATGGCCAGCCAGCCGTCGTCGACGAATAATCCGAACGCTTCGCGGAGGATGGTTTTCAGCCATTGCATCGCGCACGCTCCATCATCGTCCGGCGGCCTGAGCGGTCATCGCGACGCGCCAGCGGCACAGACGCGCGGCAACTGCAGCGACGGCGAGGTATGCCGCGATCAGGCCCAGGATGGCCCAGTCGTGGCCAGGCCACGGCGCGCGCAGCCCTTCGCCGGCCCAGTAGGTTCCGAACGCCGACAGCAACACGCCCACCACAAACTTCAACGAATTTTCGGGAATGCGTGCCAACGGCCGGCGCACGGCGATGCCCGCCAGCGCCACCGCGGCCAGTGCAGCGATCGCGCCGAGGCTGGCCGGCCACAGCAAACCGCGCCGCCCGGCTGCAAGCGCGAGCACGATGAACACCACTTCCGTGCCTTCCAGCACCACGCTCTTGAAGGCCAGCACGAAGGCGACCGTGTCCCAACGGGTCGCGCTGGCGTGCATGCCCCGCAGCGCCTGTTGCTGGCGCGCGTAGATCGCCGCTTCATCGTGCAAGGCAATGACGCCGGCGCTGCGAAGAATTGCCTTGTGCAACCAGCGCAAGCCGAATAACAACAGCAGCGTCCCCACCACCGCGCGCACTGCATCAAGCGATATCCACGTGAGCGCCGGCCCGAGGATGGCAACAGCCAGCAACAGCACGCCGATGCCCGCGCCGGTGCCGAGCAAGGTTGTGCGCCAGCCGCGCACGGTTCCGACCGCCAGCACCACGGTCAGCGCTTCGACACCTTCCACGAGCGATGCGAAAAACGCGGCGAGGGCAGTGGGGCCGGCGTGGGGCCAATAAACCAGCATGGATCAGGATTCCGTGGCGGGATGAGTTGGTGATTATGCGCCGCGGCGATCGCGCAGCAACAGCGCGTAGATGGTTGGCATCACCACCAGCACCAGCGGCACCGCCACCAGCATGCCGGCGATGATAGCGATCGCCAGCGGCTGCTGCATCTGCGCGCCGCGGCCGATCGCCAGCGCCAGCGGCGCGAGGGTGAGGACTGCGGCGATGGTGGACATCAGGATCGCGCGCATGCGGTTGTGGCCGGCTTGCAGCAGGCTTTCGCGGAGCGTCGGGTGCTGTCCATCCCGCGCCGCCTGGTCCTGGATCTCGAGATCGGCTTGCGCGTGGGAGGCGGTTTTTGAGGACCTTGTCGCGGCAACGCGCCCGGGGTCCGCAATGAGTCGGGCGCTTCCTTGAAACCGTGCGGGCAACTTCGCACCGTGACGGCATCGCCCTGGCGGCCGAGCGCGACCGACCCCAAAGCAAACGCAAAGTGTTGCCGCCCAGAATCGGTGCGGTGGTTTCTGCGGCGCACACCGCGGGCGTCGCCGGATCGCGCCCGTACCCGATCGGTCGCGTTCACCCCCAGGGCGATTCCCGGTTCGGCCTGCGCTGAAGCCACCGGCCGAATCCTGGGCGACTAGCTCAGGACGATCAGGTTGCAACGAGGTGCTCGAATTTGAACAGTGACTTCTGGATTGCGCTGGGATTCGCCGGACAAGCCATCTTCTCCGGCAGGTTCCTTCTGCAATGGTGGTTCAGCGAACGCGAACAGCGCAGCACCATACCGATGGTTTTTTGGTACGCGAGCATCGCTGGTTCCGTCATGCTGCTCGGTTTCGCGCTGCACAAACAGGATCCGGTGTTCATCGTCGGATACTGCGGCGGGCTGCTCATTTACCTGCGCAATGTCCAGTTGCGATTGCGTGAGCACAAGAACCGCCAGGTCGTGGAGTCGCGTTGATGCAGATCGATGTGCAAGCAGCGTGGATCGCCCTCGGCTTGGCCGGCCAGGCGCTGTTTGGCGCGCGGTTTCTCGCGCAGTGGCTGTATAGCGAATTGCAGCACAGAAGTGTCGTTCCACGCCTCTTCTGGTACTTGAGTGTCGCGGGCGGGGTATTGGTGCTGTCGTACGCGATCCATCGCCGCGAGCCGGTGTTCATCATCGGCGAAGCGGCGACCCTGGCCATCTTCCTGCGCAACCTGCATATGCTCCGTCGCGGCCGGGAGCGGACATGATGGGGCTGGTGCCAGCGAGTCATCGTGATCCCGCACTGCGGCGCACGTGCCTCGAGGCAAGCGCATGAACGAATTTCGCGCAACGATAGTGCGAATCTCGCAGCGGCCGTGGGTGCGACTGCTCGCGCTCGGGCTGTTGCTCGGCTTCGCGTTTCAGGGTTCCCGCAGCCTGTGGAGCACCGATGAGGGGCGCTATACCGATGGTGCCCTGCAGATGCTGGAGTCGGGCAACTATCTGGTGCCTGCCTACAGCCCCGACCGGATCAACCTGTCGAAGCCCCCGGTCACGTACTGGGTGATCGCGGGGGCGGTGGCCGTGTTCGGATACAACACGTGGGCGGTACGCACGCCCTATGCGCTGGCTTTCGTACTGACGCTGATGGCGTTGCATGCGATGGGCAAGCGGCTGTCGCCCGAACGCCCGTGGCTGCCCGGGTTGATCTACGGATGTTCGGTACTGCCGTTCCTGTCCGCGAACGTCGTCAACACCGATGTGTTGCTGACGCTGTTCGAAGCGGTGGCGGCGCTGGGCTTCGTGCGCTGGTTCTTCGGCACCCGGCAGCGTGCGGACGTGGTCCTGATGTGGCTGGGGTTGGGGCTGGCGTTCCTGACCAAGGGGCCGCCCGGATTGATCTTGCTGCTGGCGGTGATTCCCTTCGTGCTGGCGAGGGAGGGCTGGCGGAGCCTGGGTCGCGGGTTCCTCCCGCTCGGCATCGGCGTGTTCCTGGTGGTCGGCCTGCTCTGGTACGGGATCGTGATCCTGGTCGATCCGCGGGCGCTGCATTATTTCCTTTACACGGAAGTGTACGAAAGGATATTCACGGCGGCGCTGCGCAGGAATCCTGGTCCCTGGGGCTGGGCCAAGGTCTATCTGCCGACGCTGCTTCTGGGCACGCTGCCCTGGTGGCCGGCCCTGCTGCGAAACCTGCGCGGCGCCGGCATGCCGTCTCGCGGCCTGTGGCCGTGGTTGCGGCAGCATCCGGTGGAATCGTTCCTGCTGCTGTGGCTGCTGGTGCCGCTGCTGGTGTTCTGCCTCGCCCAGTCGCGGTTGCCGCTGTACATCCTGCCGCTGTTCCTGCCCCTCTCGCTTTTGCTTGCGGCAGGGCGCCATCCGGCGATCGACTTGCGCAAGCCGATGCAGCGCAACCTGCTGGTCGCCTGGGTGATCGTGTTGCTGGGCGTGAAAGGCGGCGTCTCCTGCTTCGTCCATCCGGTCGCGGACCATCGCCTCGCGGCCCGCCAGCTCAGCGCGCTGACGCGGGCGCATGCCTACGATGCCATGGTCTTCGTCGAGGACGTGAACACCGACTACCAGGTGGAAGAACGAACGCCCTGGGGCTTGCGGTTGTACCTGGGGAAGCCGGTCTACGCGCTGGCCTGGTACGGCCCCGGGCACACCGCAAGGCTGTGCCGTGCCGTGCATGCCGGGCGTTCCGCCTTGCTGCTGCTGGCCGCGCCGACGGCGCGCCAAGCCGTCCATGCCATCGAGGATCGGTGTCCGGTGCGGTCGATCCTGCACGTGGGTACCTGGCGGAATCGGGAACTGGAATGGGTCAAGGCTTGAGACGCCATGGCCCCGCGTCGTTGTCGGGAGCCTGATCATCGTGTGCGGGATCTGCGGAGCATGGGTGCTGGATTCGAAGACGCCGCGGCCCGGTCTGGAAGGCCGGGTGCGGGCGATGCTCGCCGCCATGGACCACCGCGGGCCAAACGGCGGTACGGTGCTGGTCCGTCCCGATCTGGCCATGGCGGTCAACCGCCTGGCGATCCGCGGCGTGAACGAACATCGCCCGCCGCTGATCGAAGGCGATGAAGGGATTCTGGTCGCGTGCAATGGCGAGATCGACAATCACCGCGAATTGAACGAGATGCTCGGCTCGCGCAACCACGCCGCCGCTGGCGGCTCCGACGTTGCCGTGATCGGGCCCCTGTATCTGGAACAGGGCCTGGCATTCCTCGAGGATCTGCGGGGCGTGTTCGCCATCGCGCTGTGGGATCCGCGCCGGCAGCGCCTGGTATTGGCGCGGGACCGGGCCGGGGAACGCCATCTGCATTACGCATTGGCCGATGGCGTGGTCTATTTCGCATCGGAACTGGCGGCATTGATGGGCGCACTCGCCGCGCACAACGCGCTTGATGCAGCCGCCATCTCGCGCTATCTGTCGTCCGGCTATTGTCCCGCGCCACGCGATCCCGTCACCGGATGCGCCAGGGTTCGGCCGGGTGAAATGGTGGTGATCGATGCCGCGGGTGTCCGCCACGCGCGGTTTTGGGAATCGCCTTGGGGCCGGGTGCCCAAGACCAGGCCTTCCCGCCGTGTTTTCGACGATGTCTTCCGCACTGCGGTTCGCCTGCAGACCGAGGTCGACGTGGATTACGGCGTCCTGCTCAGCGGCGGCGTGGATTCCGCCTTGATTACCGCCGTGACCCGCAGCGTGCGCCCCGAACGCAAACTCGTGGCGTACTGCGCCCGCTTCGCGGAATCTACTTTCGACGAGGGCGAGCATGCCGCCAGCGTGGCGCGCATGCTCGGATGCGCGTTCGTGCCCGTGGCGGTTTCACCCGAAGACATCCCGGACATGCTCGGGCACTTGATCGAATCGACCGGGGAATTGCTGGCGGACCCGGCCTGGATCCCCCATGCGCTGGTCGCCCGGCGCGCATCCCGGGACGTGCCGATGTTGCTGGGCGGCGAAGGCGCGGACGAATTGTTCGGTGGTTACCCGACGTATCTGGGGGCGCGCTGGGCGGAACGTTATGGTCGTTTGCCGAAGGCCGTGCGTGCTGCGCTGCAAGCGCTGGTCGAACGGCTGCCCGTCAGCGACAAGAACATGACGGTGGCTTTCCTGCTGAAGCGCTTCGTGCAAGGCGTCGACCTCGGCGGGTTGGAGCAGCACCGGTTGTGGACGGCGAGCATCGCGCCCGAACTGCTTGCCGATCTCAGGCAGGGCTTGCCTGTGGAAGCTCCTTTCGAAAACGACGGCCTCGCAATCATGGATGCCGTGCAGCGCTTCGATTTCACGCAGTCGCTGCCGGAAGCGTTGCTGGCCAAGGCCGACCGCGGCGGCATGTGCTACGGGGTGGAGGTCAGGGCGCCGTTCCTCGATCGCGAGGTCGTCGAGTTCGCTGCGAGCCTGCCGGTGTCCGCGCGCGTGCGCGGCATGACCACGAAAGTCTTCCTGAAAAAATACGCCGGGCGCTACCTGCCGCGATCGGTGGTGCATCGCCGGAAACGCGGTCTGTCGGTACCTTTGGGAGTCTGGTTGCGTGGCCCGTTGCACGCATGGGCACGCTCCCGCCTTGCCGGTGATGCGTTGCAGGACGCCGGCGTCGACAGCGTGGCGGCCCTGCGTCTCCTGTCCGAACATTGTTCCCGCGCGCGCGACCATGCCAGGGCCCTCTGGACTCTCGTCGTGCTCAGCGAATGGCTCGAATGGCGGAGACGCCTGCCTTGAATCGCGGCACTCGAACACAGATCTGCGTCGTGCCCCATGCCCCGCTTGTCCATCCTTGACCGTTACATCCTGCGCGAATGCCTGCGCGGCACCCTGGCCGCCGTGGTGGTGCTGCTGGTGATTTTCACGGGCAGCACCTTCGCCAATGTGGTCGGCGGGGTGGCGACCGGCCGCCTGCCCGGCGGGGCGATGTTCGCGGTGTTGGGCCTGCATCTGGTCAGCACCCTGCAAACCACCCTGCCGTTGGGAATGTTTCTCGGGATCTTGCTGGCGCTGGGACGGATGTACCGCGACAGCGAGATGCCTGCGTTGTCGGCCTCCGGCTTCGGACCCAAGGGGTTGTTGAAACCAGCCGCGGTCTTTGCCACGGGGATCGCGGCGGTGGTGGCGCTGGTGGCGCTTTGGCTGGGTCCGCTGGCGGTCCGCACGTCGCATCGCGAGATCGATCGAGCCAACCGCTCGGTGATCGCGGCGGGTCTCGAGGCCGGCCGGTTTACCAGCCTCGCGGGGCGCGACGGCACCCTGTTTGCGCACACGGTGAGTGCGGACGGCACCCGGCTTGGCCAATTGTTCGTCGAAAATGAGCGTGCGGACAAGGACGGCACCACCAGCATCCAGGTGATCACGGCCGCCCGCGGCGTATTGCACGAGGGGCAGGGCAACAACCGCTACATGGCGCTGCACGACGGGCACCAGTACGACCTGCGCCTGGGTCACGACAACTGGCGCGTGATGCGCTTTCAGCGCAATGACATCGCCTTGTCCAGGCCGGCGGACGTCACGGGCGAGGGCGATGCGGAAAACGCACGCTCCACGGCCGCCTTGAGCGGCGATTCCGATCCGGCCGCACGCGCGGAATTGCAATGGCGGATCGCGATCTCGTTCGGGCCGCTGGTGCTCGCGATGCTGGCATTGCCGTTGGCGCGCCAGCGCCCGCGTGAATCCGCGGTCGGCCGCCTCCTGCTCGCGGTCCTGGCGTACCTTGTCATCATGAATCTCATGATCATCACGCGGACCTTCATTGCGAGCGGTAAGCTGGCCGCGCCGATCGGCATGTGGTGGTTTCTGCTGCCGGTGCTCCTTGGCGCGGCATGGCTGTTCGCAAGGCAGTATGCGAAGCGCAAGACCGGCGCTACAGCAGGCGCGGACGCGTGAACCTCGCGGCCCGGGATCGCGGGTCTGGCGGCCGCGCCCATGATTTCAGGACGCGCCGCCGGCGCCACGCTTCCGGTGCATCAAGTGGTACAGCACCGGCATCGCCACCAGCACCAGCGGCACCGCCACCAGCATGCCGGCGATGATAGCGATCGCCAGCGGCTGCTGCATCTGCGCGCCGCGGCCGATCGCCAGCGCCAGCGGCGCGAGGGTGAGGACTGCGGCGATGGTGGACATCAGGATCGCGCGCATGCGGTTGTGGCCGGCTTGCAGCAGGCTTTCGCGGAGCGTCGGGTGCTGTCCATCCCGCGCCGCCTGGTCCTGGATCTCGGCCAGTTCGGAAAAATAGAAAATCGACAGCTCGGTGACGATGCCGACGATCATGGTCATGCCCATCATCGAGGAGATGTCGAGCTCGGTGCCAGTGATCCACAAGCCGATGAACACCCCGCAGATCGCCAGCAACGGCTGCGCCAGCACCACGAGCGCGGCGCGGAAGCTTTCGTACAGGAACAGCAGCAGGGCGAACACCAGCGCGAACGCGGTCAGCAGCACGATGCTGAGGCCGCGAAAAGCAATCTGTTGCTGCCGGTAGAGACCGCCCAGTTCGTAGTACATCCCGGGCGGCAGTTCGCCGCGCGCAGCCAGCAGCCGCTTGACCTCGATCATGGTCGAGCCTAGATCGCGCCCGGCGATGCGCGCGGTCACCGCCAGCATGCGTTTCAGGTTCTCGTGATCGATCTCGGGCTGACCGCTTTGCCGGGTGAGCGTCGCGACCCGCGACAGCGGATAAACATTGCCGTGGCCATCGCTGATCGGCAGCGCTGCGAGCTGTTCGATCTCAGCGCGATCGCCGGGCGGCACCCACACTCGCACCGCGACCATCTTCGGCCCCTGCGGCAGCTCGGCCGCGACCGACCCGGCCACCGCGGCCGACACCTGGTCGGCGACGCTTTTCGGGTCCAGCCCCAGCAGCGCGGCCTTGACCGGATCGACGTGCACCTCGAGCGCGTCGCCTGCGGGCTTGATACCGTCGCGCACGCTGACGATCCCCGGGATTTTCTTCAATTGTCCCGCGACCTTTTTCGCGTTCGCATCGAGTTGCGCGACATTGTCCGAGAACAGCTTCACCTCGATCGGCTGGGGCACCGCGGTCAGATCGCCGATCATGTCCTCCAGCAGTTGCGAGACGTCCACGTCGAGGCCGGGCACCCTGGCGGCGACCTGCGCCCGGATCTGTTCCATCACCGTCGATGTCGATGGCCGCGCCCCGTTCTTCAGGCGTACGAAGAAATCGCCGCTATTGGCTTCGATGAGTCCGCCGCCGAGTTGCAGCCCGGTGCGCAGCGACCAGGTGTCCACGTACGGGTTCGCGCGCAGGATTGCGTTGACCTGGTCCAGCAGGCGGCTGGTTTCGCCGAGCGAGGTGCCGGGCGCGGACAGGTAATCGAGCACGAACCCGCCCTCGTCCATCTTTGGCATGAAACCGGTGCCGACCGACTTGTAGGCGAAGCAGCCGGCCAGCACCAGCGGGATCAGACCGGCCAGCAGCAACACCGGTCTTTCCAGCACGCGCAGCAACACCTTTTCGTAGAAGCCCGTGAAGCGCTGCCACAGGCGGGTCGGCGGGCGTTCCCCGGCATGGCGTTCGTCGATCAGGCGTTCGGCCAGCAGCGGCACGGCGATGAAGGTGAGCAGGTAGGAAATCACCAGCGCGCTGGCCATCGTCAAGGACAGCGCCTTGAAGAACGCGCCGGTGACGCCGGTCAGGAACGCCAGTGGCAGGAAGATGACGATGGTAGCCAGCGACGACCCGGTCTGCGGGCGCGCGAATTCGTGCGCGGCGAAGGCGATGCGTTGGCTGATGCTGGAGGGTGCGCCGTGGCCGCCCATGCCGCGCAGGCGCCGCATGATGTGCTCCAGCATCACCACCACGTCGTCGATCAGCAGGCCGACCGCCGCCGCCATGCCGCCCAGCGTCATCATGTTGAAGCTCATGCCCAGCGTCTTGAGCAGCAACGTCGTGATCGCCAGCGTCGACGGCACCACCAGCATCGCGATCAGGATCACGCGGGTGTTGCGCAGGAACACCAGCAGCACCAGGCCGGCGAGCACGATGCCGATCAGGATCGCGTCGCGCACGCTGCCGGCGGAGGCCCTCACCAGTTGCGTCTGGTCGTACCACGCCGCGATCTTCACGCTTTTCGGCATCTGCGATGCATAGGCGGCGATCCGCGCTTTGACCGCATCCACCATCGCGATGCTGTTGGCGGACGGCTGCTGGAATACCTGCATCAGGATCGCGGGCTGGCCATCGGCACTGGTCCGAACCCATTGCGGTTGCACGCCCGGCTTGATGGTGGCGACGTCGCCAACCCGCACCGCGCCGCCGGGGCCCGCGCGCAGTACCACGTTGCGCAGCGCACGCACGCTGCCCGGCTGGTTGGCGGTCAGCAGCAGGAACAGCTTGTAATGGTCGGACAGGCGGCCGAGCGCGGTGATGTCCGCGGCGTGCGCGACCGCACGGGTGACGTCGGCGAGGGTCAGGCCGTGCGCGCGCAGCTTCGCCGGATCGATGTCGACGTGCAGCTCGCCGATGCCGCGGCCCTGCACGTCCACCAGCGCGACGCCCTTGACGCCGCTCAGCAGCGGGCGCAACTGGTATTGCGCCAGATCGTACAGTTGCGTCTGCGTGAGCGTCTTGCTGCGCAGGCTGTAGGCGATCACCGGTTCGTCGACGGTCGGGTCCATCCGCACGGCGTGGATCAGCGTGCCGGGCGGCAGTTGGGGCAGCACCTGGCTCATCGCCGCGTTCACGTCGAGATAGGCGCGGCTCATGTCGGCGCCCCAGTCGAAGTCGACGTCGATCTGGGCGCTGCCGCGGCTGGTGGTGGAACGCACCTTGCGCACGCCGCGCACGCTGCGGATGGCTTCCTCGACCGGAGTCGTGACCGCGACCACCATCTGGTTGGCGGGCCGCGCGCCCGCATCGATGTCCACGCGCACGCGCGGAAACGACACGTTCGGGAACAGCGACACCGGCAGGTTGAACACCGATGCCAGCCCGCCCAGCGCGAGGACCAGGATCAGGAACAGCAGCGAGCGGCGATGCGCCTGGAACCATGCCGCGAGATTCATCGGGATGCGGCTCCCTGGCGCGCGGCCGGCGCGGCGCGCACGGGATTGCCAGCGGAGACTTCGTAGCTGCCGAGCGTGATCACCGGCGCCTGCGGATCGAGATCGCCTGCCACGCCGATCGGGCTGCCGTCGGGCGCAAGCACCTTCACGTCGACGCGCCGCGCCTTGCCGTGCTCGATCTGCAACACGTAATCGCCTTGCGCGTCATGTTGCAGGGCCGTGCGTGGCACCGACCAGGCCTTGAAGCTGGAAGTCCGTATCTGTGCCGAGACTGCCGTGCCGGCGGCCAGCGGCGCGTGCGCCTCCAGGGTCGCGACCATGTCCACCAGGTGCGTCCGCGGATTGATCGCGTCGCCGACCATCGCGACCGTGCCGCGCAATGCGGGCGTCGTGCGTGACGCATAGACCGGGTCGATCCGTACCGGCATGCCGGCGCGCACGCCGGCGGCGGCCTCCGGATCGATGCCGAGTCGCGCCACCAGCGCCGCGGTCGGCGTGAACTGCAGCAAGGTCGTGCCGGCCGGGATGCGCTGCCCGCGCTGCACGTCGAGCGCGGTGACCACGCCGTCGGCCGGCGCGCGCAACGCCGCCATCGTCTGTGCGCCGCCCAGCCGTGCCTGTGCGTCGAGCGTAGCCCGGGCATCCGCCACGGCCTTGCGCGCCACATCCAGCTGGGTATTGGTGGCCAGCTTCTGCGCGTGCAGCCGCAGCGTGCGCGCCAGCTCGGCCTGCGCCGTCGCGAGAGCGCTGCGGGCCATCAGGTAAGCGCTGCGGGTGGCGGGATCGGTTTCCAGTTTCAGCAAGACGTCGCCGCGCTGCACGCGCTGTCCCGCGAGCACGCCGGGCGCGGCCACCCGCCCGGCTTGCGGCAGGCTCAGCGACAAGGCGCTGCGGCTGTCGGCAGCGAATTGTCCGATCGCTTCGACCCTGGCGTGGAAGGTCTGCTGCACCGGCATCGCGGTACTCACTTCGGCCGCGGGCGGGGCGTGGCCGGTCTGGCGGGAAGCGGAGCAGGCGGCCAGCGCGAACATGGCGGCCGCCGCGCCGGCGCGGAACAGGTGATTCATGACGTCTTCCCGTGAAGAATGTGCGTGGCATCCGGCCAGTGGCCGGTCATCGCGTCCAGTGCGATCGCCGTTGCGTGGGTGTTTTCTTCGAGCGTCAGCAAGGCGCTGTCGGCGGCGAGCGAACCGGCGCGGATCGCGAGATAGGTCGGCCAGTCCAGGCGTCCCGCCGCATAGCTGCTGCGCGCCGCCTTGCGCGCGCGCGCCAGTTCCGCAGCGTGCGCGACCAGCATGGCCCGCTGCCTGCGATCGCTGTCCAGGTCCGCCAGCAGGCGCTGGACGTCGTTGCGATCGGTCAGCAGGCGGGCTGAATAGTCGTCGTGGAGCTGTTGCCGGGTGGCGCGCGCTATCGCGATGTTGCCGCGATTGCCGTCGAACAGCGGCAACGACAGTCCGATCGAAAAGCCCGTGCTGGAGATGTTGCTGTTGTCGCGTGCCCGCGTGAAGCCGACCGTGATGGCCGGAAACTGCGCCAGAATCGCGGCGCGCAGTTTTTCGTCCTGTGCCCGGTAACCTGCCTGCAGCGCCAGCAGGTCCGGGCGTCGCCGCGGCATGTCGGTCAGCGCCCGGCGCACCCGACCGGGGTCGGGTGTCGCCGAGAACGGGCCGCCGGTGAGGCGCAGCGGCACCGATGCGTCCAGGCCCAGCAGGTCGTGCAGGTCGCGTTCGGCCCGGTTGAGTTGCCGCTGCGCCGTGCCGAGTTGCGTCGTGACGACGGCGGCAGCATTGAGCCCGGCGCCGGCCACCTCGTAGGTGAGGTCGCGGGCTTGCAGTGCCTGCGTGATGGCGACTTGAACCGGGGCCAGCGCCGCGTGCTCGCGTTCCAGGCGTGCGACCCGCTCACGCAGGAAATACACGCGGTCGAACAACGCGCGCGCCTGGGCAATCGTCTGCCATTCGCCCCACAACAGGTTCAAGTCCACTTCGCGCGCGCCGGCGCGGGCCGACTGCACGCGCGCCGAGCGCGTCACCAGATTGCCGAGGTCGAGTGACAGGCCTTCTGTGAACGAATTGGTGGTGCCGGGGGGCGGGTTGCCGGTCGGATGGTCGTAGGCGTAACTCACGCCCGGATCGGGCAGCAAACCCGCCCGGTACGCTTGCGCGCGGGCGACGCCGGCAGCGTCGCGTTGCACTTTCAATTGCGGATTGTTGGCGACCGCCAGCATCGCGACTTCGGTCACGTCCAGTCCGTTCGTCGGGTCGAACGCGTGGGCACGCAATCGCGGCGTCGGCATGGAAGCCGCCGGAACCTTGATGTCGGCAATCCGCTGCGGGCCGCGTCCATTCTCGAGCGGCAGCGAATGAAACGTGGCGCAGCCCGCCAGCAGCGCGACGGCGAATGGCACGAGCAGGCGCAACCGGCGCATCGAATGAGTGGCCATGGGCACAGGGTGCCATCGCCGTCTTAAGGAGTGCTTAGC
>DZCM01000009.1 GCA_022730295.1 Rhodanobacter sp.
CCGACAACCACATCGCCCGCACCAACCGCTCGATCCCCAAGCAGATGGCGGCGGCCTAGCCGCGCCGCAGTAGCCGCTCCCCCCTTCGCTTGCGAAGGGGGCCGATGCAAGGCATCGGGGGGATGACATTCCGGCTTTTTCTGCCCGTCCCCTGCGCGCGGGACGCGACGCGTCGTGCCCGCGCTTCAGTCGGTTGGCGCGACCACCGTGCCTTGGTGGAACACGATCTTCCAGTCACCATCCGCGCGCCGCCAGATCGTGCTGCGACGGGTGAGCCGCTCACCTTGGCGAAGGGTGTACGTCAACAGGTACACGTCGGGCGCGAGCTCGCGGACATGAAAGTCGCGGCTTTCCCAATCCGATTCGTCGATCGGATTCGCCAGCCGCCCTTCGAGCACATCCAGTACGAACTCACGGCTGTAACGTTGCCCCGACGCGCCGATTTCCCAGAAGTCGTCCATGGTCATGCGCATGTAGTCGGCGCGGGAAGTGCCGAAATCCGGATGATGGAAGATCGGCTCGCGCCGGCGCAGTGCGTCCAGTACATCCTGCAGGTGCAGTGACGTCGTGAGATCGGGTTCCTGGCTCATGCCTAGCCTGCCTTTGTGTGTTGCTGCGCCAGTGCCCAGACGACATGTTCGCGCACCAGCGGGGAGGGATCGTCGGCGCGCGCGCGGAGTGCATCAACAACTCCCGCCGTACGCGGCGCGTTGCCCAGTGCCACCGCGACGTTGCGCATGAAGCCCGCATAGCCCGCGCGGCGGATCGGCATGCCTTCGGTTTTTGTCAGGAATTCGTCTTCGCTCCACGCAAACAGTTCGACCAGTTTCGCGCCGTCGAGGCCGTGGCGTGGGGCGAAATCCTCTTCGTGCGTCGCTTGCGCAAACTTGTTCCACGGGCACACCAGTTGGCAGTCGTCGCAGCCGAACACGCGGTTGCCGATCAACGGGCGCAGATCTTCGGGAATTGGGTCCTTCGATTCGATCGTGAGATACGCAATGCAGCGGCGTGCATCCAACTGGTAGGGCCCGGTGATCGCCTGGGTCGGGCACACATCGATACAGCGCGTGCAGGTACCGCAATGCGCGCTGGCGGGTGCATCGACCGGCAAGGGCAGGTCGGTGTATAGCTCGCCCAGGAAGAACCACGAACCGGCATCGCGGTTGATGACGAGGGTGTGCTTGCCGATCCAGCCGAGGCCGGCGTTGCGTGCGAGTGCCTTTTCGAGGATCGGCGCCGAATCGGTGAAGGCGCGGTAACCGAACGGCCCGGTCTCGGTTTCGATGCGGGTCGCCAGCTTTTGCAACCGGTTGCGGATCAGCTTGTGGTAATCGCGGCCCAATGCGTAGCGCGAGATGTAGGCGCGCTCGCCATCGCGCAGGGTTTGCCACGCCGCCTCGGTATCGGTGCCGCTGGGGAAGTAATTCAGCCGCGCGGAAATCACGCGCACGGTGCCGGGTTGCAATTCCGCGGGACGCGAACGTTTGCTGCCATGGCGCTGCATGTAGTCCATGCTGCCGTGGCGGCCTTCGTCCAACCACGCTTTGAGGTGCGCTGCGTCCTCGCCGAGCTCCACGCCGGCGATGCCGACCTGCGCGAAGCCGAGCTCCGCGCCCCAGGCCTTGATGCGCTGCGCGAGGGCTGTGAAGTCGATGTTGGTGCTGGCATCCATGCGTGCATTGTAGGATCACACCATGCCGACGCCCGATCCGCACACGGCCCTGTACACCACCGCCCAGGTGCGCGCGCTGGATCGCGCTGCGATCGACGGCGGCATTGCCGGCATCGAATTGATGCAGCGCGCGGCGCGCGCGGCACTCGCCGAGCTGCGTCGGCGCTGGCCACAGGCGCGTTCGCTGTGCGTCGTGTGTGGCCATGGCAACAACGGCGGCGATGGATTTTTGCTGGCGGCGCTGGCGCGTGCCGCCGGCCTGCAGGCGCGCGTGATTGCGACCGGCGACGCGGCGCCGGGTGATGCCGCGCTGGCGCGCGAGCGTTATTTGCGCGAAGGCGGCGAGGTCCTGCCGGCCAGCGCGACCTTGCCTGCGGCGGATGTCTATGTCGATGGCCTGTTCGGCTCGGGCCTGAATCGCGCGCCGGCGGGTGACGCCGCGCGTTTGATCGCCGAACTGAACGCGCAAGTTGCGCCGGTACTGGCGCTCGATGTTCCAAGTGGCCTCGATGCTGATACAGGCGTGGCGTTCGATCCCTGTGTGCGGGCGGGCGCGACGGTGTGCTTCGTCGGCTGGAAGCGCGGGCTGTTCACGGCCAAGGGGCCGGACCAATGCGGCGAGCGCACGCTGGCGACGCTGGATATCCCGCCCGACATTTACGCAGCGCAAACGTCCGATGCGTGGCTGCTGCAAGCGCAATCACTGCCGCCGCGTCCGCGCGACAGCCACAAGGGCCGATACGGCCACGTGCTTGCAGTCGGCGGGGATCTGGGTGCGGGCGGCGCGGTGCGGCTGTGCGGCGAAGCCGCGGCCCGGGTGGGCGCGGGTCTGGTCAGCGTCGCCACCCGCGAGGCCAACGTCGGCGCGATTCTGTCCGCGCGCCCGGAGTTGATGCCGCATGGCGTGCACGTTCCACGCAATCTCGATCCCTTGTTGGCGCGTGCGAGCGTGCTCGCGCTGGGGCCGGGCCTCGGTCACGACGAATGGGGTCATGGCTTGTGGCAGGCGGCGTTGCGTGCCGGTCTGCCGACTGTGCTGGATGCCGATGGCTTGAACCTGCTGGCGCGCGAGCCGCATGGTCTGCCCGAACAGATCGTGCTGACCCCGCATCCGGGCGAGGCCGGGCGCCTGCTTGGCGTGCCGGTCGCCGAGATTCAAAACGACCGGTTCGCGGCGGCGCGGGCGATCGCGACGCAGCATCGCGCGGTGGTGGTGTTGAAGGGGACGGGTTCCCTGATCGCCGATCCGGATGGGCGCGTCGCGGTTTGCCTGTGGGGCAATCCGGGCATGGCCTCCGGCGGCATGGGCGACGTGTTGACGGGTGTGATCGCAGGTTTCATGGCCCAGGGTCTCGACGCATGGGATGCCGCGTGTCTTGGTGTCGGCTTGCATGCCCGCGCCGGTGATCTGGCCGCACGCGCGGGTGAGCGCGGTCTGCTGGCCTCCGATCTGTTCCCCTACCTGCGTGCGCTGCTGAATGGCCGGGCGGGAAATTCCTGAACCTGCGCTTGCTTCACATCGCCGGTGCGACGGCGTGTCCAGTCGCGCAACGTTGCCACGTGTACACTCCGCGGCCTCGCCGTAAATCCTTATCCGTGCGATCGCCCTTGGCCGCAATGTCTGCCCGTATCGTCGCCTTGTCGAACGAAGCCGCCACCGTGGCCTTGGCGCAGCGGCTCGCGCCTTCGTTGCGCAACGGCGGCGTGATCTACCTGCGCGGCGAACTGGGCGCCGGCAAGACCACGTTTGCGCGCGCGCTGCTGCGCGAGCTCGGCGTGGGCGAGCGGGTCAAGAGCCCGACCTACAGCCTGCTCGAGCGCTACAGCGTCGACGAGCATGACGCCTTCCACCTCGACTTGTACCGGATCGCCGGTGCCGGCGAGCTGGAATGGCTGGGCCTCGATGAGCTGGATGCGCCGGATGCGATCGTGCTGGTTGAATGGCCCGAGCGTGGCATCGGTGCCTTGCCCGCCGCAGATCTCGATGTGGCGCTGGAACACGCGGGCGCCGGCCGGGCGGCCGGCATCACCGCGGTGTCGGCGCGGGCGCGAGACTGGCTGGCGGCCGCCAGCCCCTGATCAGCGTCGACGGAAACGCCATAACTTGGCGGTACTTTTTGATTCGACGTTGATAAATTGATTGCAGCCTACGGATAACAAAGGGAAAAGCTTGCAATTTTGCGTGGCTTGCGGTTGAATTCCGCACCATGAAGGGGATAAAGCGCCCATGGCTGCCGGTTTTGGTCCTGATCTGGGGAGTGCTGACGTGCGCCGCCAGCGCCGCGGCCGCGCCGGCTGCGACCACCACGGTCAACGGCGTGCGTGTCTGGGGTGGGCCCGATTCCACCCGGGTGGTCATGGACCTGTCGGGTCGAGCGGACTACAAGTTGTTCCAGTTGGACAAGCCCGATCGCATTGTGCTGGATTTCGACAACAGCACGTTTGCCAAGGGCGTCGGCGACGCCACCGGCAAGGGTGTGGTCAAGGACGTTCGCGTCGGCCACTACCAGGGCAAGGCGCGTGTCGTGCTGGACCTCGACGGGCCAGCGCATCCCAAGAGTTTCCTGCTCAATCCGGCTGGCCAGTACGGCTATCGCCTGATCGTCGATCTCGGCACGCCCAGCGGCGCGCCGCCGCGGATCGTGCGCACCATCGACGATGACGTGGCCCACGACAAGCCGCGCCCGGTGGTGATCGCGGTGGATCCCGGCCATGGCGGTGATGACCCCGGTGCACGCGGTCGCGACAACACGCTCGAAAAAACCGTCACGCTGGAAATCGCCAAGGATCTCGCCAAGCTGATCGACGCGCAGCCCGGCATGCAGGCCGTGCTGACCCGCGACGGCGACTACTTCGTGCCGCTGAACAAGCGTTTCCAGATTGCGCGCTCACACAAGGCCGACCTGTTCGTGTCGATCCACGCCAATTCCTGCCCCGATTATTGCGACGCGCGCGGCGCCTCGGTGTGGGTGCTGTCCACCCACGGCAAGCAGAGTGAGGCGGGTCGCTGGCTGGCCAACAGTGAAAATGCATCCGACCTGATCGGCGGCGTGTCACTGGACGACAAGAATCACATGCTGGCTTCGGTGTTGCTGGACCTGTCGCAGGGCGCCAGCATGCACGCCGCGCATGAAGTGGGCGGCGACGTGCTGAACGCGCTCGGCAAGATCGGGCCGCTGTACCGTGACAGCGTGCAGGGCGCGAACTTCGTGGTGCTGCGCTCGCCGGATGTGCCCTCGATCCTGGTCGAGACCGCGTTCATCAGCAACCTGAGCGACGAGAAGCGGTTGGACAATCCGCGTGATCGCGAGCGGCTTGCGCAAGCAATACTGGCGGGGGTGAAGCAGTATTTCCAGACCACGCCGCCCCCGGGCACCTGGTTCGCGGCGCAGCGCGACCAGCGTCTGCACCTGCCGTCCAGCGCGTCGCTGATTGCCAAGGTCGATACTTCGGGCCGGGGGCAAAATGGCGTTTTGCCGGCGGTTGCGTCCGCACCCAGCGGCGGTACCGGCGATGCGATTCAGGACATGCACAAGGTGGCGCGTGGCGAGACGCTTTCCGGAATCGCCCAGCAATACGGCGTGAGCCTGAACTCACTACGCCAGGTCAACGCCAGCAAGATCCAGTCCGGTGGCGCGATCCAGGCGGGCGCGGTGTTGTTGATTCCCAATTCCTAGAACACATGGGCTTGGCTTGTTGCCAACCGCCTGTTGCCATTACAATATCCGGCTCGCGCGCCTTCTAGGTGAGGGTGCGGTCCATCCCGGCGGCGGCTTGTGCAACGGCATCTTCGGTGCCGTTGCGCAAGCCACGTGCCGGTTTCACGTCCATCATCGAGAAGGCTCCCATGCCGCTTTCCATCGAACAAACCAGCAAGATCATCGAGGACTTTCGCCGCGCGCCGGCCGACACCGGTTCGCCGGAAGTGCAAGTCGCCTTGTTGTCCGCGCGCATCCAGCAGTTGTCCGGCCATTTCGACGCGCACAAGAAGGATCACCACTCGCGCCGCGGCCTCCTGAAGATGGTCAATCAGCGCCGTCGCCTGCTCGGCTACCTCAAGGGCAAGGACGCCGAGCGCTATCAGGCGCTGATCGGCCGCCTCGGCCTGCGTCGCTGAGCGACGCACACTACGACCGAACCTTTTGCCGGCAGTTGTCGCATTCGAACACTCGCCGGCCTTCGGCGTTCCATGAACGCCCATTGACAGGACATTTCCCGTGGCAAAAATAACCAAGACCTTCCAGTACGGCGAGCACGCGGTCACCATCGAAACCGGCGAAATCGCCCGCCAGGCCTCCGGCGCCGTCATGGTCAGCATGGCCGGCACCGTGGTGCTGGTCGCAGCAGTCGCAGCCCAGAAGGGACGCGAAGGGCAGGACTTCTTCCCGCTCACCGTCGACTATCAAGAAAAGTTCTACTCCGCCGGTCGCATTCCCGGTGGCTTCTTCAAGCGCGAAGGGCGTCCGACCGAGAAGGAAACGCTCACCAGCCGCCTGATCGATCGCCCGATTCGTCCACTGTTCCCGGAAGAGTTCAAGAACGAAGTGCAGATTGTCGCGACCGTGGTGTCGTTGAACCCCGAAGTGGACGGAGATATCCCCGCATTGCTCGGTGCTTCGGCCGCTCTGACCCTGGCAGGCGTCCCGTTCAAGGGCCCGATCGGTGCCGCGCGTGTCGGTTACATTGACGGCAAGTACGTGTTGAACCCCAGCCACTCGCAGCTGAACGATTCCGCGCTCGACCTGGTGGTCGCCGGTACTGCCAACGCGGTGCTGATGGTGGAATCGGAAGCCAAGCTGCTGTCCGAAGACGTGATGCTGGGCGCGGTCACCTTCGGTCACAAGGCCATGCAGGCCGCGATCCGCGCGATCGCCGAGCTGGCGACCGAAGTTGGCAAGCCCTCATGGAACTGGCAGGCGCCGCAGCGCGATGCCGCGTTGGTTGCCGCAGTGCGTGGCGAAGTCGGCGACAAGCTGGCCGCCGCGTTCCAGGTCAAGGACAAGTTGCAGCGCCGTGACGCGATCGCTGCACTGAAGGCCGATGTGCTTTCCGCGCTGAAGCCGCAGGCCGAGGAAAAGGCTTGGGCCTCGGCCGATCTCGCCGCCGAGTTCGCCGAGCTCGAATACCACACCATGCGCGGCAGCGTCTTGAAGACCAAGCAACGCATCGACGGCCGAGGTCTCGAGGATGTGCGTCCGATCACGGTGCGCGTCGGCGTGCTGCCGCGCACCCACGGCTCGGCGCTGTTCACCCGCGGTGAAACGCAGGCGATCGTCACGGTCACCCTCGGCACCGGCCGCGATTCGCAGATCATCGACGCGCCCGAAGGCGAGTCCAAGGATCCCTTCCTGTTCCATTACAACTTCCCGCCCTACTCGGTGGGTGAGTGCGGCCGCATGGGTGGCCCGAAGCGGCGCGAAATCGGTCATGGCCGTCTCGCCAAGCGCGGCGTGATGGCGGTGAAGCCATCGTTGGAAGCGTTCCCGTACGTGATCCGCGTGGTCTCGGAAATCACCGAATCCAACGGCTCTTCGTCGATGGCGTCGGTGTGCGGTTCGTCGCTGGCGATGATGGACGCGGGCGTGCCGCTCGCCGCGCCGGTTGCGGGTATCGCGATGGGTTTGGTGAAGGAAGGCGACGACTTCGTCGTGCTGTCCGACATCCTCGGCGACGAAGATCATCTCGGCGACATGGATTTCAAGGTGGCCGGTACCGCGGCGGGCGTGTCTGCGCTGCAGATGGACATCAAGATTGATGGCATCACTGAAGAAATCATGCGCGTCGCACTGGCCCAGGCGCACCGTGGCCGCATGCACATCCTCGGCGAGATGGCCAAGGTCATTTCGACCCCGCGCGGCGAGATGAGCGAGTACGCCCCGCGCCTGCTCACCATCAAGATCCACCCGGACAAGATCCGCGAAGTGATCGGCAAGGGTGGCGCGACCATCCGTTCGATCACCGAAGAGACCGGCACCACCATCGACATTTCCGATGACGGCACCGTGATCATCGCTTCGGTCAATCGCGAAGCCGCCGATGCGGCCAAGCACCGCATCGAGCAGATCGTGGCCGATGTCGAACCCGGCCGCATCTACGAGGGCAAGGTCGTCAAGCTGATGGACTTCGGCGCCTTCGTCACCATCCTGCCGGGCAAGGACGGCCTGGTGCACGTCTCGCAGATTTCCAACGAGCGCGTCGAGAAGGTTTCCGACAAGCTGAAGGAAGGCGACGTGGTCAAGGTCAAGGTGCTGGAAGTCGACAAGCAGGGCCGCATCCGTTTGTCGATGAAGGCCGTGACGGAAGAAGAAGCCGCGAACGCCTGATCGTTCGACGCCAACTGCTTCACGCAAAACGGGCCGCAAGGCCCGTTTTGTTTGGGCGCGTCGCGGCCCCCTTTCTTCCATGCACGAAACGGCTAGACTCGGCTGTGTGGGGCAACGCCGGTACCCTCCGGCGCCTTCGCGCTCGGCAGGAGGCATGGCGTGCAACCGACCGACATCCGCAAGCCGGACTACTTCCACAAAGTGGTGGATTGCCAGTGGGCGTGCCCCGCGCACACCCAGGTGCCCCGCTACATCCGCATGATCGCGTCGGGCCGTTACGACGACGCCTACCTGCTGAACTGGGATTCGAACGTCTTCCCCGGCATCCTCGGGCGCACCTGTGACCGTCCCTGCGAGCCGGCTTGCCGGCGCGGGCGGGTTGAGGAAAACAACGGTGCCGATGTTGATAAGAGCAGGCCGGAACCCGTCGCCATCTGTCGCCTGAAACGTGTCGCCGCCGACAACCGCAGCGAAGACATCGAGCAGCGGATGCGCGAACGCTTGCCCGACCCCGTGCCCGGAGCCGAACGCTTCCGCGTCGCCTGCGTGGGCGCGGGGCCATCGTCACTCGCCGTCGCGCGCGATCTCGCGCCACTGGGTTACCAGGTCACCGTTTTCGAAGCCGACGCCAAGGGTGGCGGCTTCATGCGCACGCAGGTCCCGCGATTCCGGTTGCCCGAGCACGTGATCGACGAGGAAGTCGGCTACATCTTTGGCCTTGGCGTCGAGTTCGTCGGCAACCGTCGCATCGATTCGATGCGCAAGCTGCTGGATGAAAACTACGACGCGATCTTTGTCGGCAGCGGCGCGCCACGCGGACGCGACCTGCACGCTCCCGGGCGTGATGAGGCGGCGGCGAATATCCATCTCGGCATCGAATGGCTGGCCTCGGTGTATTTCGGCCACGTCAAAAGCGTCGGCAAGCGCGTGATCGTGCTCGGCGGCGGCAACACCGCGATGGACTGCTGCCGCAGCGCGCGGCGTCTCGGCGGCGATGAGGTCAAGGTGATCGTGCGTTCGGGCTACGAAGAGATGAAGGCGAGCCCGTGGGAAAAGGAAGACGCCGAACATGAGGGTGTGAAGATCATCAACTGGCTGAATCCCAAATCGTTCGTGCACGAGAACGGCAAGTTGACGGGCATGTGGTTCACGCCGATGCGTGCCGAACACGACGCCAATGGCAAGCGCAAGCTGTTGCCGACCGGTGAGCCGGATCGCTTGATCGAATGCGACGAAGTGTTGATCGCCGTCGGTCAGGAAAACGCGTTTCCGTGGATCGAGCGCGACCTTGGCCTGGAGTTCGACGAATGGGGCTTGCCGAAGCTGGACAAGTTGACGCTGCAATCGACGAACCGGAAAGTATTCTTCGGTGGCGATGCGGCGTTCGGCCCGAAAAACATCATCTGGGCGGTCGAGCATGGCCATCAGGCTGCGGCCTCGATCCACAACCTGTTGCAGGGCGAGGACGTGCGCCAGCGACCGCCGCCCATGACCAATCTAATCTCGCAGAAGATGGGCATCCACGAGTGGAGTTACGACAACGACATTTCCGTCGACGAACGCTTCGTCGTGCCGTGGGCGCCGAAGGAAAAGACGCTCACCAATATCCACCAGGAAGTCGAGCTCGGGTTCGATGTGGCGACCGCATGGAAGGAAGCGCAACGCTGCCTCAATTGCGACGTGCAGACCGTGTTCACCAAGGACATCTGCATCGAGTGCGATGCCTGCGTCGATGTGTGTCCGATGGACTGCATCAGCTTTACCACTGACGGCGACGAAGCCGAGCTGCGAGAGCGCCTGACCGCGCCGGCGCTGAACCTTGCGCAGGACCTCTATATCGGCGGGCCGGTCAAGACCGGCCGCGTGATGGCGAAGGACGAGGATGTCTGCCTGCATTGTGGGCTGTGCGCCGAGCGTTGCCCGACCGGTGCGTGGGACATGCGCAAGTTCCTGTTCGCCGAATCGTATGCCGGCCGTGGCGAGGATTATTCCGCCAAGCCTGCACACAAGAAGGTGGCAGCGTGAAGATGGGGGGCACTCCGATTTCGTCATTCCGGGACCGGCCGCGGCTTCAGCGCAGACGGAACCCGGAATCCATGTTGTTTTTCACGGTGTGGAACAAAGCTGGATTCCGGATCGCCGCTTTGCGGCGTCAGGAATGACGACATGGAGTATCGCAGCATGACGCAGGCAACCAACCCCATCACCGCCACCAACGACTTCGTCGTCAAGTTCGCCAACATCAACGGTTCGGGTTCGGCGTCGGCGAATGAACTGTTCGCCAAGTGCATCCTGCGCATGGGTGTGCCTGTGAGTCCGCGCAACATTTTCCCGTCAAACATTCAGGGTCTGCCGACCTGGTACGAAGTGCGCGTTTCGGAACAGGGTTGGCTTGGCCGCCGTGGCGGCTACGACCTGCTGGTGGCGATGAATCCGCAGACCTGGGACACCGACGTCGCCGGTCTCGCGCCGGGTGGGTATCTGTTTTACGACAACTCCAAGCCGCTGCCGAAGTCAAAATTCCGTGACGACATCACGGTCATCGGGGTGCCGCTGACCAACATCGCGAACGGCAACTGGGACGATCCGCGCCAGCGCCAGCTGTTCAAGAACATCATGTACCTCGGTGCGTTGTCGGTGCTGCTCGGCATCGAGCGCGGGGTGGTCGTCCATCTGATCGGCGAGCAGTACAAGGGCAAGCAGGCGCTGCTTGATCCCAACGTGCACGCCCTCGATCTCGGCCGCGAATACGCCACGCAAAACCTGCCACCGAGCGGCCTGCAGATCGAACGTCGCGACAACGTTGGCGATCGCATTTTCGTCGACGGCAACAGCGCCGCGGCGCTGGGCATGGTCTATGGCGGCGCCAGCGTGTGCGCGTGGTACCCGATCACGCCCTCATCGTCGCTGGCGGAAGCCTTCCAGAAATACTGCGCCAAATTGCGCGTCGATCCGGAAACCGGCAAGCATCGCTATGCGATCGTGCAAGCGGAGGATGAAATCGCCTCGATCGGCATGGTGACCGGTGCCGGCTGGAATGGTGCGCGTGCCTTCACGGCGACATCGGGGCCCGGCATTTCGCTGATGAACGAGATCATCGGCTTGGCGTATTTCGCCGAGATCCCGGTGACGATCGTGGATGTGCAGCGCGGCGGGCCATCCACCGGCATGCCGACCCGCACCCAGCAGTCTGACGTCGCGTTTTGCGCGCATGCTTCGCATGGCGACACCAACCATGTGCTGTTGTTTCCGGAAGATCCGCACGAGTGTTTCGAATTCGCGGCGCAGGCGCTCGACCTCGCCGACCGGCTGCAGACGCCGGTGTTCGTGTTGAGTGATCTCGACATCGGCATGAACCAGCGCCTGTGCAAACCGTTCGAATGGGACGACGCGCGCCGCTATGACCGCGGCAAGGTGTTGACCGCCGAAGATCTGGAAGCCGGCAAGGCGTTCGGCCGCTATCGCGATGTGGACGGCGACGGCATTCCGTATCGAACGTATCCCGGTACCCATCCAGCCCGTGGTGGCTACTTCACCCGCGGCACCAGCAAGAACGCCGATGCGCGCTATTCGGAGAAGGGCGAGGACTACGTCGAAAACGTGCAGCGCTTGCAGCGTAAGCTGCAGAACGCGAAATCACTGTTGCCGCAGCCGCTCCTGCATCAGGCTCCGTACCCGGCACGTCACGGCGCGATACATTTTGGTTCGACCGCGCCAGCGATGGCCGAGGCCATCGCCAAGCTCGACGCCGACGGCATGCATATCGACGCCCTGCGCGTGCGCGGTTATCCGTTCGCCGATTCAGTGCGTGCGTTCATTGACGCGCACGAGCAGGTGTTCGTGGTCGAGCAGAACCGCGACGCGCAATTGCGCGGGTTGCTGGTCGAACAGTTCGAGATCGATCCGGCACGGCTGGTGCCGATCGTGCACTACGACGGCACCCCGATCACTGCGCGCTTCATCGCCAAGGCGATCGGCGAGCGGTTGGGGGCGGCAGACGTGAGGCAAATTCGCGACGGTAAGGTGGCGTGAGCGAGACTTTGGTCGAACATGGTGAATTCAAGTGCCAAATCACCTTCGTCGTCATTCCGGGTTCTGCTCGCGGAAATCGCGCGCAACGCCGGAATGACGATGGTTTTGTGGTGAATTGTTGTATTCAGCCGTATGGCGAAGGCGTTACGTTGTGAGCACAACATGACCTATCTACCCAAACCCAAAATCCACCATCCTTCGTTGCAACGCAATCGCGCCGGTTTTATCCGCCGCGACTACGAGGGCGCGATCTCGACCCTGTGCGCCGGTTGCGGGCACGACTCGATATCAGCGGCGATCATCCAGGCTTGCTGGGAACTGGACGTCCAGCCGCACCGGGTCGCAAAGATTTCCGGTATCGGTTGCAGCTCCAAGACGCCTACCTATTTCCTCTCCGCTTCACACGGGTTCAACGCCGTGCACGGGCGCATGCCTTCGGTCCTCACCGGCGCCAACCTTGCCAATCGCGAACTCATGTATCTCGGCATTTCCGGCGACGGGGATTCCGCATCCATCGGCATCGGCCAGTTCGTGCACGCGATACGGCGTGGCGTGGACATGGTCTATATCGTGGAGAACAACGGTGTGTACGGGCTCACCAAGGGCCAGTTCTCGGCGACCGCCGATGCGGGCAGCAAGTCGAAAAAGGGTGCGATCAACAACGATGCGCCGATCGACATGGTCGGCATGGCGCTGCAACTGGGTGCAAGTTTCGTGGCGCGCGGTTTTTCCGGCGACAAGGCGCAACTGGTGCCGATCCTGAAGGCGGCGATGTCGCACAAGGGTGCGTCCTTCGTGGACGTGTTGAGTCCCTGCGTGGCCTTCAACAATCATCCGGGCAGTACCAAGAGCTATGACTATGTGCGTGAGCACAACCACGCGTTGTGCCGGATGGATTTCATATCGAAGCGTGATGAAATTACCGTCGATTATCCGCCGGGCGCGGTGCGCGAGGTGCGCCAGCACGATGGCAGCACGTTGCGCCTGCGCAAGCTGCCCGAATCCCACGACACCGGCGACCGGGTCGCCGCGATGAACTATCTGCACGAATGTCAGGCGCGCGGCGAAATCGTCACCGGCTTGCTGTATGTGGATCCCGATGCGCCCGACTTGCACGCCCACCTTGAGACCGCGCCGGTGGCATTCAATACGCTGGGCGAGGATGAACTGTGCCCGGGCGCCGTGAGACTGGAATCGATCAACGCAGCCTTGCGTTGAGGCGTCCAGCCACCATAAAGGCGTGACCGCGTATGTTGGGGTCCACGTCAGCTTCGCTCGCGGGCGCGCTGCGCGCATGACCATGGAAATTCAGTCGGAGCCGGCTATCGACAGGCACAAACATCGCTTGAACGTGCATTTGGATCGCTGGCAGGGCAAGCTGCCGCGTCGGGGAGCATCGGTGATGGATTGGCTGCGCCAGCCATCGTCACGCTGGGTGCGGATCCCGATCGGCCTGTTGCTGGTTGCGTGCGGGCTGCTGGGATTCCTGCCGATACTCGGGTTCTGGATGGCGATTCCGGGACTCTTGCTGTTGGCGCTGGACGTGCCATTCCTGCGCCTGCCGATTCGCGTGGCGATCGTGCGCACGCGCTACGCGTTCACGCGTTGGAAGCAGCGCCGGCGCGCCCGCAAGGGCTGAGTTCGACGTTTTCGACAGCACCCGGATTCGCGGCAGCTTTCGTTTGTTGCGGTGCAGCATTTATGCCATTACCATGCACTCTATCGAATCGGAGATGACGGACATGGCCAAAGATCACGGTGCCACGCGCACGCTTGAGGACTGGCAAAAGACCTCGCGCCAGTACTGGGAGGCCTGGTCTGACGCTACGCGCAAGGCGTTCGGTGGTACGGCGGATGCGACTTCACCCGACCAGATGCC
This sequence comes from Rhodanobacter sp., assembly GCA_022730295.1. Lineage (GTDB taxonomy): Bacteria > Pseudomonadota > Gammaproteobacteria > Xanthomonadales > Rhodanobacteraceae > 66-474. Next base: position 13,907 of record DZCM01000009.1, read on the forward strand.
GTGGCACGAGGGCCTCGAGCAGTGGTCGCGGATGTTCGACGCCGGCAAGGCCCAGAACGCCCAGAGTGAGACAGTCGAGCGGCTGCTCGCGGGAGCGCGCAGCTACTTCGCGCTGCTGCAATCCATGGCGGACCAGAGTTCGCAGGGCAATGCCGACCCGCAAGCGTGGACGGAATCGCTGCGCAATGCGTTCAACTTCCCGGGCGCTGACGCGGCGCTTGTCGACAACCCGCTGGCGCGCGCGATGCGCGAACTGTCCGGATCAGGTGCGAAGGGCTTCGAGCAGATGATGGAAGGCCTGCAGCCGGCACTGCGCGAAGTACGTGCCATGCTGGACCTGCCGGCGTTCGGCTATGCCCGTGAGCATCAGGAACAACACCAGCGCATGGCGAAAGCCTGGCTGGATTACCAGCAGGAAACCAACCGCTACAACACGCTGATCGCCCGCGCCAGCAAGCGTGCGTTCGAGCTGTTCGAGGACAAGCTGGCCGAGCGCGGCGAACCCGGGCGACAGGTCGATTCCGTGCGCGGCCTGTACGACCTGTGGGTGGACGCGGCCGAAGATGGCTACGCCGAGGTGGCACTGTCGGACGAGTTTCGTGAAGTCTACGGCGCGCTCGTCAACGCGCAGATGCGTGTCCGCCAGGCCATGCAGAAGGAAGTCGAGAAGATTTCCAACGACCTCGGCATGCCGACGCGCACTGAAATCGACAGCATCGGCAAGCGCGTGCATGAACTGCATCGCGCATCCAGGAATCGCGCCGAGGACGACGCTGCGCTGCGTGCGGAGATCGCTGCGCTGCGCGCCGAGGTCGAGCAGCTCACGGGAACCAGGCCGATAGCGGCGCAGCCCCAAGGCGCGTCCATTCGCAAGCGGGCGACAAAGCCCGCCACCAAGTCGAGCAAGGAGTGATGGCCATGGACCCGATCCGCATCGATCCCAAGCGCGCCCTCGATGAAGCGCTGCGCGCACAACAGAAGCTGGCTGCGAGCCTGCGTACCCTGCGCCAGGTCGAGGACGTCGATTACGGCGCCACCGACAAGGAAGAGATCTACCGCGAGGACAAGGTCGTCGTCTACCGCTACAAGGGCAAGGGCAAACCAACCGCGAAGGCACCGATCCTGATCTGCTACGCGCTGGTCAACCGGCCCTACATGGTCGACCTGCAGGATGACCGCTCGCTGGTCAAGAATCTGCTCGCGCTCGGCGAGGACGTCTACATCATCGACTGGGGCTACCCCGATGGCGGCGATCGCTGGCTGACGCTGGACGACTACATCAACGGCTACATCCGCCGTTCGGTCGATGCGGTCGCGAAGCACGCGGGCGTGAAGAAAATCAATCTGCTCGGCATCTGCCAAGGCGGCGCGTTCTCGCTGTGCTTCACCGCGCTGCATCAGGAGAAACTGCAAAACTTGATCACGATGGTGACGCCGGTTGACTTCCACACGCGGGACAACATGCTGTCGCACTGGACCCGTGGCATGGACGTGGACCTGTTCGTGGACACGCTCGGCAACGTGCCGGCGGACCTGATGAACTGGTGTTACCTGACGTTGAAGCCGGTGCGGCTGAACCAGCAGAAATACGTCGCGATGCTGGACATCCTCGACGACAAGGTTGAGCTGGAAAACTTCCTGCGCATGGAAAAGTGGATTTTCGATTCGCCCGACCAGGCCGGCGAGGCGTTCCGCGAGTTCATCAAGGATTTTTACCAGGGCAACAAGCTCGTCACGGGCGGCCTCAAGATCGGCGGCAAGGACGTGAGCCTGAAAAACATCACACTCCCCGTGCTCAACATCTTCGCCGAGCAGGATCATCTGGTACCGCCGTCGGCAGCACGTCCGCTCGGTGACCACGTCGGCACCAAGGACTACACCCAGCTCGCGTTCAAGGGCGGCCACATTGGCATCTACGTGTCCGGGCGTGCGCAGCGCGAAGTGCCGCCCGCGATCCATGAGTGGCTGGCCAAGCGTACCCGCTAGAAGATGTGGGGACGCTTGCCCGGCCGCCCGTGCCCGCGCGCGTCCGGCTAGAATGGGAAGATGGACACACCACGACACTTGCGCCGTTCCCGCCGCAATCGCTGGGTTGCCGGCGTGGTCGGCGGCCTCGCTGATTACTTTGGACTTGACCCGACCCTGGCGCGCATCATCTATGTGCTGGTGTCGATTTTTTCGGCGGTGTTTCCCGGCATCCTCATTTACATCATCCTGTGGATCCTGATCCCGATGGGTGATTGATCGGGCTTTGGCGCGCGCGACCGCAGGCTGCTGCGCAAGCACATGTTAGGCTTGCGCCAGTTTCTGGCGCGTTTATCCGAATGACCTCCCCCTCCCTGGCCGATCACGACACCATCCGCGCCGTGCAATGGCAAGGCGATTGCCTGCGCCTGCTCGACCAACGCAAGCTTCCGTTTGTCGAAGATTGGCTCGATTGCCGATCCGCGGCAGCGGTAGCGCAGGCGGTCCGTGATCTGGTGGTGCGCGGTGCGCCGGCAATCGGCATTGCCGCGGCCTGGGGAGTGGTGCTGGCGGCGCAAGGCGGCGATGACCTCGAGCGCGCCATGGCCTTGCTGCGCGCGGCGCGACCGACCGCGGTCAACCTGATGGCGGCGCTGGATCGCATGCATGCGTGCATGGCTGGGGGGGCTGATGCAGCTTCACTGACGCGCACCGCACAAGCCATCCAGGACGAGGATCTGGCCGCCAACCGCGCGATGGGTGCGATGGGCGCGGCGTGGCTCCAGCGCGGCAGCGGCGTGCTGACCCATTGCAATACCGGCTCGCTCGCGACGGCAGGGTTCGGCACCGCACTCGGCGTGATCCGCGCGGGTTACGCTGCGGGCAATATCGTGCGGGTTTTTGCCGACGAGACGCGCCCGTGGCTGCAGGGTGCGCGCCTGACCATGTGGGAATTGCAGCGTGACGGCATACCCGCCACGCTGATCGCCGATTCTGCGGCGTCACACCTGATGAAGTCGGGGCAGGTGCAATGGGTGATCGTAGGTGCCGACCGCATCGCCGCAAACGGAGACACCGCCAACAAGATCGGTACCTACCAGCTGGCGATTGCCGCGCGTCACCACGGTGCGAGGTTCATGGTGGTGGCACCGTCGACGACGGTGGACATGGCGACGCCGGCGGGCGATGCGATCGATATTGAACTTCGCGACCCGGCGGAACTGCTTGGCTATGCAGGCCAGCGCACGGTCGTCGAGGGCGCACGCGCGTGGAATCCGGTGTTCGACGTGACGCCGCACGACCTCGTTGACGTGCTGGTGACCGAGCGCGGCGTAATCACGCAACCGGATGTCGACGCGATGCGCGCGGTGTTCGGAAACGACGGCACCAACTGAATGTGGCGATTGCGCAAGCAATTGGCCTGGTTTGGCGTGGGTGGTGTCATCGGTTTCGTAGTCGACGCCGGTGTCGTGCAGCTGCTGGTCAGCAAGCTCGGCGCCGATCCGTACAGCGGGCGGCTGTTTTCGTTCCTTTGCGCGGCCACGGCGACGTGGTTGTTCAACCGTCGCTTCACTTTCCGCGACCTGGGTCACTACACACTGTTCGGGGAGTGGACCGCTATATCGCGGCGATGTCGGCGGGGTTTGCCGTCAACTATGTGACCTGCGCGCTGGTCGTGTACTTCTCGGATTTCGCGCGTGCGTGGCCAGCGATGGGCGTCGCGGCCGGGTCGGTGCCGGGCGCGCTGGTGAATTTCCTGGGCGCTCGCCACTGGGTATTTTCGCGGCCGCGTGCGCCGGTTGCGGAGGTCTCGCGGAGTCATTCTGAAAACCAGACGTAACGCATTGTATTTCAACGATAAAAACAGGCCGTGCTGGCGGGCGTTGTGATATACTTTCAAGCTTGATTCCAGGGCACGGGTTGCGTTCGGATCCCGTGTTCTTTTGCGTTCACCAGACACGGGAAATATTCGGATGGCGGAGCCTGGCAGTGAAGTAATTCGCGTCAACATCGAAGACGAAATGCGCCAGAGCTATCTCGCTTACGCGATGAGCGTGATCGTCGGCCGCGCACTGCCGGACGTACGTGATGGGCTGAAGCCGGTGCATCGCCGGGTGTTGTTCGCGATGAACGAACTCGGCAACGCCTGGAACAAGTCCTACAAGAAATCCGCCCGCGTGGTCGGTGACGTGATCGGTAAATACCATCCGCACGGCGACGCCTCGGTCTACGACGCGATCGTGCGCATGGCCCAGCCGTTTTCGCTGCGCTACATGCTGGTGGACGGGCAGGGCAACTTCGGTTCGGTCGACGGCGACAGCGCCGCGGCGATGCGTTACACCGAAGTGCGCATGGCGCGCCTCACCCACGAGTTGCTGGCCGACATCGACAAGGAAACCGTCGACTTCGGGCCGAACTACGACGAGAGCGAGCATGAGCCGCTGGTCTTGCCGACCAAGGTGCCGAACCTGCTGGTGAATGGTTCGGCCGGCATCGCCGTCGGCATGGCCACCAACGTGCCGCCGCACAACATGGGTGAGGTGATCGACGCCACCATCGCCCTGATCGACGATTCCGGGCTCGGCGTCGATGCGCTGATGCAATACATCCCCGGCCCTGACTTCCCGACGGCCGGCATCATCAACGGCGCCGCCGGCATCGTGCAGGCGTATCGCACCGGCCGCGGCCGCGTGCTGGTGCGTGCGCGCACTGAAATTGAAACCGATGAGCACGGCCGCGAAGCGATCATCGCCACCGAGCTGCCGTATCAGGTCAACAAGGCGCGGCTGATCGAAAAAATCGCCGAGCTGGTCAAGGAAAAGAAGGTCGACGGCATCAGCGGCCTGCGCGACGAGTCCGACAAGGACGGTATGCGCGTGGTGATCGAGGTGCGCCGCGACGCGATGGCTGACGTGGTGTTGAACAACCTGTTCCAGCAGACGCAGTTGCAGGTCACCTTCGGCATCAACATGGTGGCCCTGGTCGATGGCCAGCCGCGCCTGTTGAACCTGAAGGAAATCATCGCTGCCTTCATTCGCCATCGCCGCGAAGTGGTCACCCGCCGTACCATTTTCGATCTGCGCAAGGCGCGCGCGCGCGCCCATGTGCTGGAAGGGCTTACCGTCGCGTTGGCCAACATCGACGCGATGATCGAGTTGATCAAGACCTCGCCATCGCCGCAGGTTGCGCGCGAACGCATGCTGGCGCGCAAGTGGGAGGCCGGCATGGTGCGCTCGCTGTTGTCCGCCGCCGGTGCGGGCGCGTCGCGTCCGGAGGATCTCGATCCGCGTGCGGGCTTGAAGGATGATGGCTATCAGTTGTCGGAAACGCAGGCCAGGGAAATCCTGGAGATGCGCCTGCACCGCCTCACGGGGTTGGAGCAGGACAAGCTCACCGACGAATACAAACAGCTGCTCGAAACCATCCGCGGCCTGATTGCGATCCTCGAAGATCCCGACAAGTTGATGGCGGTAATCCGCGGCGAACTGGTCGAGATCAAGGAGCTGTACGGCGACGTTCGCCGCACCCAGATCCTGCACACCCAGGAAGATCTGGAAGTGCTGGACCTGATTGCCGAAGAGGACGTCGTCGTCACGCTGTCGCACGCCGGCTATGTCAAGCGCCAGACCCTCGACACCTACCGCGCGCAGAAGCGCGGCGGCAAGGGCAGGTCGGCGACCAGCATGAAGGAAGAGGATTTCGTCGAGCGTCTGTGGATTGTCAACACGCACGACACCTTGCTCACTTTCACCAGCAACGGGCGCGTGTATTGGCTGGATGTGTATCGCATCCCGGAAGCCGGCCCGGGTGCGCGCGGCAAGCCGATTGTCAATCTGCTGCCGCTGGAAGAAGGCGAGAAGGTGCAGGCTGTGCTGCCCGTGCGCGAGTACACCGATGATCGTTTCGTGTTCTTCGCGACCCGCAAGGGCACGGTCAAGAAGACGCCGCTCAAGGAATTCGAGTTCAAGCTGCAGCGCGGCAAACAGGCGATCGGGCTGGATGATGACGATGGCCTGGTCGAGGCGGAACTGACCGGCGGCAACTGCGACATTCTGCTGTTTGCGTCGAACGGCAAGGCGGCGCGCTTTGCCGGCGGCGACGTGCGTCCGATGGGCCGCACCGCGCACGGCGTGCGCGGCATGCGCCTGGCCGAAGGCGAGCAGGTGGTGTCGATGATCGTCGCCTACGATCACGCCGACGGCGACGCGTGCGACGTGCTTACCGCCACCGAACGCGGTTACGGCAAGCGCACCCCGCTTGCGGAATTCCCGTGCAAGGGCCGCGGCTCGCAGGGCGTGATCGCGATCCAGTGTTCCGAGCGCAATGGCGCGCTGGTGGCCGCGTTGGTTACCAGCGGGCGCCACGACCTGATGCTGATATCGGACAAGGGCACCTTGGTGCGCACCCGCGTCGCCGAAGTCTCGCAGGTCGGTCGCAATACGCAGGGTGTCACCCTGATCCGTCTGCCTGACGATGAAACGCTCGTCGGTGTGGTAAAGATCGAGAACGAGGGTGATGAAGCGACACCGAATGAGGCGGGTGAGGCAGGCTTCAGTGCGGGCGAAGCGGCTGGGCCCGACAGCGTGGCGGATTGAGTCCACTCTGCAGGACCCCGCCAACAGTTGCCAACAAGCCGTTGGGGTTTACATGAAGCCGCTCACCCCAACGTGTTGATTGATTCGGGATTGTATTGCAGGAAGAACTGCTGCAAACTTCGTTCGGGGAGAACACCAACATCGAAGAAGGGAGTCGAGATGCGTAAATCATTACTCTGCCTATTGTTGTGCGCGATATCGATTAGCGGGTCGGCTTGGGCGCAGCAGTCGCCGCAATGTGCTGGCAATTACAAGCAGGGAGGCAACTATCTCCTTGGCCGCCAATTCAGTACCTGGGGAATAGTGCCGGTGTCGCCTGATGTTGCGTTCAGGCGAATAGCCAGAGCGGGCGTAGCGGCTGGTCTTACCTTGGTCAGTTCCGACAAGGATGCTGGAGTGTTGTCTTTTCGCCAAAACAATGCGGGAACGCAGACATTCGTAGGCAACGGGCAACAGGTATCCATACCCTGGAATGTTGTGATTGAACCCGACGGCAGCGGTTCGAAAATCAGTGTAAACAAATCAACGCCGCCGTCGTATTCGGTGAGCAAGGATTTTGAAATCAAATCGATGTGCTCGGTGATAGATTCTGCAGCCAAAGATCAATAGCCCACGAACAATCGGGGCGCGCTGCACGCCCCGATTCGTTGGCCTACGAAACGTCAAATCGCCGCCAGCATCGCTTCAGCACTCGATACGCGGAATTCCCCGGGTGCCTCGATGTGCAGCAGTTTGACCACGGCGTCTTCGGCGTAGAGCGCGAAGCGCTTCGAACGCATGCCCATGCCATATTTGCTGGAATCCATCTCCAGGCCGAGTGCTTTGGCGAAATCGCCATTGCCATCGGCAAGCACCGACATGCCGTCGGGAACGTGGTGATGGCGCGCCCAGGCTTGCATCACGAAGGCGTCGTTGACGGCCATGCAGGCGACGTCGATACCGCGTTTGCGGAAATCCTGGTAGTGATCGATGAATCCCGGCAGGTGGCGTTCCGAGCAAGTTGGCGTGAACGCGCCGGGCACCGCGAACAGTACGACCTTCCTGCCTTTGAACACATCGTCGCTGCTTAGCTGTTGCACACCGTCGCGCAACACGCTGAATGTTGCAGCAGGAATGGTGTCGCCGATCTGGATAGTCATGGCTGTTTCCGGGGTGAATGATCCAGCCATCGTACCCCAGCGCATTGCCAACCGGGCTTGAAAGCGCGTCGCCGGCCCATACTTCGGGACCAGTGGCCGATCGCGGCCAATCATCTTGAGGAGTTCAACATGTATATCCACCGTTCCAATGCATGGCCGAGTGCCAACCAGTTCCCGCGTGATTTCAATCGTGCGATCAGTCGCCTGTTCAATGTCGATGTTGGCGACCAGTCCGATGTGGTGACCAGTCAGTGGGCGCCGCACGTGGACATCCGTGAGGAAGGCAAGCGCTTCGTGATCGCGGCCGACATCCCTGGTGTCGATCCGAAGGACATCGAGATCAACATGGACAAGGGTGTGCTTTCCATCAAGGGTGAGCGCAAGGCCGAGTCGATCGCGGAAGGCGACGAATACACGCGTGTCGAAACAGCGCGCGGTGTGTTCCATCGCCGCTTCGCGCTGCCCGACAGCGCCAATCCGGACGGCATCACCGCGACCGGCAAGCACGGCGTGCTGGAGATTTCGATCCCGAAGCGGCCGGAAACCACGCCGCGCAAGATCGACATCCAGACTGGCGAGTAACGCCTCAGGGTCTCATGCAAACAAAAAACCGCGCTTCGGCGCGGCTTTTTGTAAGTCGTGCTGACGATGGATTGGTGGAGCTGAGGAGGATCGAACTCCTGACCTCTGCATTGCGAACGCAGCGCTCTCCCAGCTGAGCTACAGCCCCACACCATTTTTTGCCGGAATCCTGGCCTTGGAGGCAAGGCGCCCCGGTCGCGGCGAAAACCTGCCAGCGAGCCGCGTATGCTAGCGGGATTCCACGGGCACGCCAAGCACCCCGCACCCTGCAACCCGGTTGGCGCACGGCAGCCCCGGGTGTTCAGTCCGGCAACATTGCCGTCAGTTGCGCCTGCAACAGTCCGGCACGCCAGCCCAGCAGCCCTTCCGGCCAAGCCTTGGTGACAGCGAACTCCTCGACCAGTCGGCGCGGGCACAGCAAGCCGGCGGGCAGGTCAAGCTTCTCGGCGGTGGTCTGCACGACCTGCCGCATCGCATCGACCGCGTGTTTCGCAGAGCCCTTGGGTGAAGCCGGAACCGGTGCAAGATCGGCCAGTTCTTCCGGGCGGGCCTGCGCGCACAGCAACTCCAGCAACTCAGTACGCTGCGGACCGCGCAGCGCGCGCTGGCCCTTCACGCGATCAAACAGTTCCTGGGGCGTCGAGGCTGGTCGCTGTGCCAAAGCCAAGGCATGTGCGTCGTCGATGATCCAGGGTTTTGGCTTGTCAATTGCGCGCGCCGTGGTTTCGCGCCACACGAGCACGCGGCGCAGGCGCGCCTGCGCTTCAGCGGGCCATTCGGCGGCGCCGGGGAAACCACGCTGTGGTTGCGGGTCGGGATGCGTGCGATTGCGTTGTGCGCGGTGCACCATTCGCGCGCAATCTTCGGCGTGCCAATCAAGCCGGCCGCGGCTTTGCAAGGATTCAGTCAAGCGCGCGTGCAGTTCCGCAAGATGCGCGACATCCTGTTCTGCGTAGTCCAGCTGGCTGGCGGTGAGTGGGCGTTGCAGCCAGTCCGAGCGGGTTTCATCCTTGGGGATGTCAATGCCGAGTATCGCTGCTACGAGTTTCTGGTAGCTGAGGCCCGGTCCCATCCCGCCCAGTGCCGCTGCAATCTGGGTGTCGAACAGTTTCACGTGGAAGTCGCCAAGCAGCGGCGCCAGCGCCTCCAGATCCTCGCTGGCGCTGTGCATCACGCACGTCTGCCCGCTCACGAGGGCCAGCAGGTCGGCGTCGGCGGCGTAGGCCAGCGGGTCGATCAGCCAGCGCTCGCCGTCCTGAGCCGCCTGCACCAGGGCCAGCTTGGGGTAGTAGGTGTTGCGGCGCATGAACTCGGTATCGAGTCCGACGACGCCCGTGCCGGAGGGGGCAGTGATCGCACCCGGGTGGTCGATCCAGATGGCAGTCATGGGTGGATTGCGCCCATCGGTTGGTGTTCCATTACGCGTTGGTTTGCTATCGTGAACCGCTCACGATAACAGCCCAGCACCGCCGCAGTATGCCGAACCCGCAAGCCCTGACCCGACAACATGCCATCGGTGGTGCCATCGGCGTGCTGCTGCTGGTGTTCGCGTTGGTTTATCGCTTCTTCCCCGAGGCGCTGAAAGTCGAGCCTGCGTTGCTGCGGCCACGCCCGGCGGCGACCAGTAGTGCGCCGTTGGAAGGGGCACACGCGCCGCGCCACCTGACTTCGGCGGAGTCCGAGCTGCAAGCTGGCCCCCCGATTTCGCTGGCGCCTGCGGCCGTGCTCTCCGAGCGCGCGCGTCAAGTGTCGTTCGCCGGGCATGGTGGCAAAGGCAAGGTCGCCGCTTTGCTGGGGCAGGCCGGCGCGGCGGCGCGTAGCGGCAATCTGACCGGACCCGGCAAGGACAGCGCGCTGGCGCTGGTGCTCGAAGCCGCGCAAGTGGCGCCTGGTGACAAGCGTGTGCGTTCGGCCCTGTCGCGCCTGCGTTCACGTCTGTTGGCCGAGGCCCAACAAGCACTCGCGACCAACGATGCTGACGGTGCACGTGCCGATCTCGCCGCACTGAAACAACTGCCCGGTTCGCAGAACAACCTGGCGGCGCTCGCAGTGCGCATCAATGCGGCCGCACAGGTTCAGCCACTATTGGAGCAGGCAGCCACCTTGCTGCAGCAGGGCAAGTCGGAAGGGCCGGGTGATGACACCGCGCTGGCGGTGTATCGCAAGGTGCTGGGTTTGGATCCGGAAAACGTCGTGGCGCGACAGGGCCTGCTGCGTGTGCAGCGCGCGGCACTGGATCGGGCGTTGACTGCCGCAGCCCAGAACGACGATGCCAAGGCCGATGCGGCGCTCGCCGATGCTGCATCGATCCTGCCGTCGTCCGGCGCACTTGCCGATGCGCGCGCGCGCGTTGCGGCGATGCGTAGTGGACGCGCGGACAACTTGATGATCCAGGCCGGGTCCGCATTCGATGCCGGCAACCTCGGTCTCGCACAAAAGCTGGCGGAACAGGCCGGATCGCTGGGTGGATCCAACGCCGCGTTCCTCGCGAAGTTGCAGAACGCGCGCGAGTACGCCAATTTCCATCCGGGCCAGGTGTTCACCGATCACTTCCTCGACATCGTTGGCAGCGCGCCATCGATGGTGGTGATCCCGCACGGCAGCTTCGAGATGGGTTCGGCATCGCGGGCGCGGGTGCAGACAGGTGCCGGGCAGCCGCAACACATGGTCACGATAGCCAAGGGCTTTGCGCTGGCGCGCAGCGAAGTCACGGTTGCCGAATTCCGGGCCTTCGTGCAGGCATCGGGTTACGTTGCGGATGCCGATCGCCTGGGTGGTGCGTCGGTGTACGACGAATCGAATGGCCGCATGCAGACGCGCGCAAGCGTCGATTGGCGCGACGACTACGCCGGCAAGCGCGCCCGCGCCCGCGATCCGGTGGTCAACGTCGCGTGGAATGACGCGCACGCCTACGTGGAGTGGTTGTCCAAGCGCACCGGTCAGCATTATCGCTTGCCGACCGAGGCCGAATACGAATACGCCGAACGCGCCGGCAGCACCACGTTGTATTGGTGGGGAAACGGCACACCCAAAGCGGTCGTGGAAAACCTGACGGGCTCCGGCGACCGCTCACCTGCGCACCGCAGCTGGGCCAATGCTTTCAAGAACTACAGCGACGGCTATTGGGGCCCCGCCCCGGTGATGAGCTTCAAGCCGAACCCGTTTGGCCTGTACGACATGAGTGGCAACGTCTCGGAATGGGTTGCCGATTGCTGGCACGACAACTACAACCGTGCGCCGGCGGACGGGACGGCGTGGGTCAACCCTGGTTGCAGGGAACGCGTTGTGCGAGGTGGCTCGTGGGGCAGTGCGCCTGACCAGGATCGTTCCGCATTCCGGCAGGGCGCCAGTGCCGATACCCGCAGCGGGCGGGTTGGCTTCCGGGTGGCGCGCGATTTGTAGCGACCGTCGCCGGTGAGTTCACGGCAGTGTGCGAGCTGCGCAGTGGGCGCTCGCGGCAATTTCTGGATGGGTGGTGCCGAAGGTGGGACTCGAACCCACACGCTTTTAAGGGCGGCGGATTTTGAGTCCGCTGCGTCTACCGATTCCGCCACTTCGGCCAGCCCGCAAGTATGCGGGAATCCGCGTCCCGCGGCTAGTAGGCAACGGCTGCGGGTTCGTCGAGGTTGAGGATCCGCGGCTGCCGCAGGTACCAATCGCCGTGCTCGGATTCGAACACATTGCAGCGGGACATGCGGCCTTGGTAGACGTGCACGCTGACCGCGATGTCGGTGTCGCTGGCGTTGCGGATGCTGTGGTGTTCGTGCGGCGGGATCAGGCTGCCGGCCGAACCGGCGCTGGCCTGCATGGTGCCGGCGGGACGGAAGCGGTAGCGGGTCTCGTCGTGCTCCATCAGTTCGTATTGGACGACTTCCAGCGCGCCACGCCAGACCCCTTCCACGCACCACATGCCCGAGTGGTCATGGATTGGAGTGCCCTGGCCGGGGCTCCAGGTCATGGCGATCATGCAGTAGCCGAGCTCGGGGCTGCGGTACAACTCGCGGCGCGCGTAGTGCTCGGCGCAGCCCTCGAATACACAGTCGGGCATGCGCACATCGCCGCTGTGGATGGCGTCGCACAGGGCCGAGCGCATCGCGCGCATGGCGTTGGCGGGGTCGCCGTTGCGGACGGCGGCGTCAAGGTCGTGGATCAGGCGCTCGCGCCCGGCAAATTCAATGTTCATGGCATAAGCATATAACGCGGCGTCATGTGGCGTGCAAGGGCACTGCGATGGCGATGACAACATCGCCGCGCATCACGTCACAGTGCGGCCATGAACGCGCCGATCGCGGCGCCGAAGCGCCCGGTGTCGACCAGGAAGGCATCGTGGCCTTGTGGCGAGTCGAGGCCCACGAAGGTGGTGTCGGTGCCGGTAGTCTTGAGGTCTTCGGCGAGTTGCTGCTGCTGCGACAGCGGAAACAGGATGTCGGTCTCGACGCCGATCACCAACGCACGCTCCAGTTTCATCTTCGCCAGCGCGTTGCGCACCGCGGTGGCCTGGTCGGGGGCGCCGCCGTACTCGGCAAGATCGAACCAGTCGGATGCGCGCGACAAATACAGATAGCAGTTGGGGTCGAACGAACGGGTGAAGCGCCGAGCGTGTGCGTTGAGGTAGGACTCGATCTGGAACTCCGCGCCGAAAGGATCGTCCTCGCGGTCGTCGGGGTCGAGGCGGATGCGTCCAAACCGGCCGCTCCATTCCAGCGCCGAACGGTAGGTGATCACGCCGAGCTTGCGCGCGATGTTCATGCCCGTTTCCGGGTAATGCTCATCGTCGTAGCGGCCTTCGTTCCAGTTCGGATCCAGCCGGATCGCTTCGCGCTGCAGCGAGCGGATCGCGATGGCAAACGGCTGCGCGCGCGGCGCGCTGCACACGCACACATGTGCGCGGGCGAACCCGGGGTGGTTTGCCATGCCGCCGAGCGCCGCCATCCCGCCCATTGAGCACCCGACCAGCGCGGCGAGCCGTTCGACGCCAAGCCCGCGCGCGAGCTCGAATGCCGCGTTGCCAAGGTCTTCCAGCGAAAGGTCGGGGAAATCGAGGCGATAGCTTTCGCCGGTGGCGGGATCGGTCGAGGCCGGGCCGGTCGAGCCCTTGCAACTGCCGAGCGAGTTCGGGCACACCACGTACCAGCGGTCGGTGTCGATGGCCTTGCCGGGGCCGATGATATCTTCCCACCAGCCGGGTGTGTCGTCGATCGCGTTGCGCGCGGCGTGCGCGCTCGGTGACAGGCCGGTGAGGATCAACACCGCGTTGTCGCGTGCAGCGTTCAGTTCACCCCAGCTCTCGTACGCGAGGCGCGCGCCCTGCAGCGCACCGCCGCGCTTCATCGCGAACGGTGATGGCAGGGCAAAATATTGGCGAGCGTCGGCCAAGGTCGATCCTTGCGGAGCATCAAACCGTCAAGGGTAGCGAATGCGGCGGGCCGGGCCAAGAGCGCTGCGAGCATGGCCAGATGCCGCGGCGCGATCAACTTTCGTAGGCGGTCTCGCCGTGCGCCGTGGTATCCAGTCCCTCGCGCTCGTGTTCGGTGCTCACGCGCAGGCCGTACAGCCAGTGCACCGCAAGCCCCGCGAGCAGCGCCACCAGTCCGCTCCATGCCAAAGTCACCAGCACGGCGACCGTCTGGACCCCGAGCTGATGCAGCATGCTGAAGCCGTTGCCGCCGTTGCCGCCGAGCGCTGTCGCACAGAACACGCCGGTCAGCAACGCGCCGGTGATGCCGCCCACCGCGTGCACGCCGAAGGCGTCGAGTGCATCGTCCACGCGTAGCCAGCGCTTCAAGCCGTTCACGCCCCACAGGCAAGCAAGGCTGGCCAGCGCGCCGATCGCGATCGCCCCCATCGGACCGACGTTGCCGCAGGCCGGGGTGATGCCGACCAATCCGGCGATGACGCCGGAGATGCCGCCAAGCAGCGATGGCCGCCGTCGCAACAGCGACTCCGCGCCCAACCATGCCAGCACGCCGGCAGCGGTGGCGAGCAGGGTGTCGACGAAGGCCAGTGCGGCGGCCGCGTCGGCCTGCAGTTCCGAGCCCGCGTTGAAGCCGAACCAGCCCACCCACAGCAAGGCCGCGCCAAGCATGGCCAGCGGCAGGTTGTGCGGCCGCATGTGGGCCTGACCGCGGCCCATGCGCGGGCCGAGCAAGGCGGCGCCGATCAGTCCGGCGATGCCGGCGTTGATGTGCACCACCGTACCGCCGGCGAAATCCAGCGCACCGAGCTGGCGCAGCCAGCCTTGCGGGGACCACACCATGTGCGCGATCGGCAGGTAGGCGAGGGTGAACCACGTCATCGTGAACAGCAACACCGCGCCGAACTTCATGCGTTCGGCGAGCGCGCCTACCACCAGTGCGCAGGTGATGCCGGCGAAGGTGGCCTGAAAGGCGAAGAACAGGTATTCCGGCACGCTTGGTCCGGCACGCGAGAACGATGCAAGGCCGACGCCGTGCAGGAAGGCCTTGTCGAGATTGCCGATCAATGCGCCCTCACCGGCGAAGGCCAGCGAGTACCCGTAGATCGTCCACAACAGCAGCGACATCGAGAACACCGTCAGCACCTGCATCAGCACCGAGAGTACGTTCTTGGCACGCACCAGTCCGCCGTAGAACAAGGCGACGCCAGGGATGGCCATCATCAACACCAGCAGAGTGGCGGTCAGCACCCAGGCCACGTCACCCTTGTCGATGCTCGCGACCGGTTGTGCGGCGAACGTCGGAGTGGTAAACGTGAGCATGGCCAGCGCAGACCCGCTGAGCCAACGGCAATGGCGCGAGACGGAGGATCGGACCAAGGCGCTGTTTCCTCGTCTGAAGGGCTGATCCGCGCTGGATCAAGCTCCACGGGCAAGGAATGGCAAGATGCGTGCCATTGAAAAAACCCACAAAATCAATTCGATGCAATCATGCAAACGCGATGTTGCACCTTGTGTGAGCGAATTGCAGCAATTTTTGCACAATACTGGTGCGTCCGTGGCGATGCGGCACCCAAGGCACCGCACTCAGTCGACGCGATTGATGGTCAACGAAACCGGCTTGCGGCTGTTGGTGGCAACCTCGGTGGCGGCGGATTCGAGATCGCCTGCCGCGGGCATCGCGTTGCCCGACTTGCTGATGCGCGCCAGCACTTGCACTTCGCGGTAATTCGAGAGCTTCAGTTGCGGCGTCATCGCCATCGCGTCTGTAAGCGTGACACGGGCGGGTAGCGTGGAGGCCTTGATGCGCGCGACCGCCAACGGCATGCGCGGACCATCGACAGCCCGCGCAAATACGAACAGGGTGTCGCCCGGCTGCACCTTGGTGGCGATGTTCGGATCAAGTTTGACGTTGACGGTCAGCGCCACCGCCCTGGTTGCAGCGGCCGGAGTGCCGGTCGTGGTTGTGCCGGGATTGGGCGTGTTGGACCCGGCGCCCATGCGGGCCTCGGCTTCAGCCAGTTCCTGCTTTACCGCCGCAGCGACGTTGGAGCCTTCCGGCAGCAGCGGCAACAGGGTGTTCCATTGCTTCATGGCCCCGGCATATTGCTGGCGCTGGAAGTCGCTGATGCCAAGCAGCCAGAGCGCGCGCTGGTGGGTCGGCTTGACCTGCAACGCGTGTTGCAACATCCCGCGCGCGGCGTCGTCGATCTTGTGCGTGGGGCTCGTTTCAGCCGATGCCTCGACATAGGCCACGATGGCGTCGGGGTCGTCCGGCTTCAGGCGCAGCACGTGGTGCAGCGCATCCATCGCGAGCTGCGGCTGGTTGAGCGCGGAGTACGCCTGCGACAGCAAGGTCCAGCCCTGCGCATCATCGGGTTTTTTCGCAAGGCTCGCGCGCAGCTGGGCTGCTGCCTTGGCAAGATCGGCCGGACCTGGCGTTGGTACCGGTTGCAATGCCTGCGGCGTGCCGAGCGCGAGATACGCGCCGAGCACCGCAGGCGGCATCAGCAGCGCCAGTGCGATCGCCAGCCAGAACGGTGCGCGCGGCCGGCCTTCGCGGCGCGCACTGCGCAACATCGGTACCAGTACGCAAGCCAGGGCTGCCACCACCATCATGGCGGCGATGATGAGAAACCGTGTTGTCACCGATCGTCTCCGGAATCTTCAGAGGTGGCGTGCGCCCGTCCCGCCCGCTGTGGTGTTCGTGCCATTGCAGTACGCGTGGCGGTTGTCATGCGTATCGTCACCAGTCTTCTCCGGACTCTTCTGCGATGGTGTCGGCCGGACGTGCCCGGCGCCGCAACAACACGATCACGACGCCGGCGCCGACCAGGAAAATCGCCGGCGTGCCGAACCACAGCGCAATGGTGCTCGGCGCAAGCGGCGGGTCATACAGGATGAACGTGGAATAGCGCGCGACCAGCCAATGCTTGATTTCCTTGTCGCTCTTGCCCTGTTGCATCTGCTCGAAGATTTGCCGCCGCAATTGCTTGGCGAAGTCGGCATTGGATGCGAGCAGGCTCTCGTCCTGACAGACCATGCAACGCAATTCACTGGTCAGGTGCTGGAAGCGCAGCCGTTGCGCGTTGCTCTGGAACGGCAGCGGGTCGATCGCGAAGGCGTTGATTGAAAACGTCAACGAGAACGCGAGCAGGGCGGCGGCAAAACGCTTCACTTGCCACCCCGTTCGAGTGCGTCGATCCGCGGCTGCAATTCCTTCGCGATGACTGCGGGCGTCAGCGGCCCGATGTGTTTGTAGCGGATGATGCCCTTGGCATCGATCAGGTAGGTTTCCGGCGCACCGTACACGCCGAAATCGAGCGCGGTGATACCGGATTCGTCGGTGATCACCTCGTGGTATGGATCACCGTGGCGCCCCAGCCAGGCCAACGCGTCGGCGGGTTTGTCCCTGTAGTCGTAGCCGATGAGCGGGATGCCGAACCTGTCGCGATAGGCCATGAGCGTGGGATGCTCATCGGCGCAAGCGAAGCACCAGCTCGCGAACACGTTGAGCAGGTATGCTTGGCCCAGCATCGACGCCTTGCTGACGCTCTGTGCCGGCTGCTTGAGCAGAGGCAGATTGAATGCGGGCGCCGGCTTGTTGATCAATGGACTCGGTACGAAGCTGGCGTCGTGGCTCTGGTTCCAGACGAGGCCCACCACGAAGAACGCCACCAGCACCGCGAACACGGCCAGCGGCACGAAGCGTCCGAACGGCTTGCCGGCGACGTCATTCACGCGTGGTCATCCGCAAGCTTGCCGGGCGGCGCCGGTTCGGGTTTCGCGTGCGTTGTTTCCGGCTCGACCGCGCGCTTGAGGCGGAAGCGCCGGTCCAGCACCACCGTGAAGCTGCCGAGCATCATCAGGATGCCGCCCGCCCAGATCCAGCGCACGAACGGCTTGTCGTACACGCGCAGCGACCAGGCGCCATCGCCGATGCGATCGCCGAGCGAGACGTACAGGTCGCGGAAGATGCCAGCCTGGATCGCGGCCTCGGTTTGCACCTGGCCACCGGCGTATGTGCGTTTTTGCGGATGCAGCACCACGACTGGTTTGCCGTCGCGGGTGATGCTTACGCTGCCTTGCTCCGCCAACCAGTTGGGGCCCTTGGTTTCGCTGACGCCGCGGAACTGGAAGGCATACGCGCCGACTTCGACGCTCGACCCGGGCCGCATGCTGACGTCCTGCTCCACGCTCATCGAACGCGTCAGGATCGCGCCAGCGATGAACACGCCGACGCCGAAGTGGGCCAGCATCATGCCGACCATTTCGAACGGATAGCGCTTGCCGGCCGGCGCTTCGCGCCAGCGCTTGATTGCGAACAACGCGACGCCAGCCATTACCCAGACCGATGCGGTGATGCCGAGCAACTGGTAGAACGAGCGTGCGCCGACAACGAAGCCGATGATGCCCGCGGCAACCGCCAGCGCGACGATCTTCACCAATGCGCGTGCCCACACTTTCAGGTCCGCCTTGCCCCAGCGCGACAGCGGACCGAACGGCATTGCCAGCACCAGCGGGGTCATCAGCAGCAGGAACAGCGGTCCGAAGTAGGGTGGCCCAACCGAAATGCGGCCGATGTTGAGCGCCTCGCCGACCAACGGGTAGAGCGTGCCCAGCAGCACCATCGCGCAGGCGACGGTGAGCATCAGGTTGCCGACCACCATCAGCGTCTCGCGCGAGGCCAGCGCGAACGGCTGGCCGCCGGTGACCTTGGGTGCGCGCAGTGCGTACAGCAACAGCGAGCCGCCGATCACCACGCCGAGGTACACCAGGATGAAGAGGCCGCGCGTTGGCGCGAAGGCGAACGCGTGCACGCTGGTCAAGAGTCCCGAGCGCACGAGGAAGGTACCGAGCAGCGAAAACGCGAAGCCGAAAATCGACAGCAGCAGCGTCCATGCGCGCAGTCCGCCGCGCTTGTCGGTGATGGCCTGCGCGTGGATCAGGGCGGCGCCGATCAGCCACGGCATGAACGAGGCGTTCTCGACCGGGTCCCAGAACCACCAGCCGCCCCAGCCAAGCTCGTAATAGGCCCAGGCACTGCCGGCCACGATGCCGACGGTGAGGAACCCCCACGCAACGTTGGTCCACGGCCGCGCCCAGCGCACCCAGGTAGCCTTCAGTTCGCCGCCGAGCAAGGATGCAATCGCGAACGCGAAGGCGACGCTGAAACCGACATAGCCCATGTACAGCAGGGGTGGGTGGAAGGTGAGGCCTGGATCCTGCAGCACCGGGTTCAAGTCGGCGCCGTTTGGTGGAGCTGGCAGGATCCGCACGAAGGGATTGGACGTGGTCACCATGTACAGCAGGAACCCGAACGACACGAACCCCAGCACGCCGATCACGCGCGCAAAGAACGCTTCCGGCAGCTTGCCACCGAGCGCCACCAGCGCCACCGTCCACAGGTTGAGGATCAGCATCCACAACAACAAGGATCCTTCGTGCGCGCCCCATACCGCGGCCAGCCGGTAGTACCAGGGCAGGGTGAGGTTGGAATTCTGGGCGACGTAGGCGACCGAAAAATCGTTGATCCAGAACGCCCACGCGAGGATGCCGAAGGCGAGCGCCACGAACACGAACTGCCCGGCCGCGAGCGAGCGGCCGGTTGCCATCAACGGGCGGCTGTTTTTCCACGCGCCGGTGAGCGGCAACACGCATTGCAGCGCCGACAGGATCAGCGCGAGGATCAGCGCAAGTTGGCCGAGTTCTGGGGTCATGGTCGTATCACCGCAGGGTGCTTGGTGCTGCCTTCCCCCGCTTGCGGGGGCGGGAGTTTGCCGGAAGGAATCCGGTGTTCTTCCTTGGCCTTGGCGATGGCCTGCGCGACTTGTGGGGGCATGTACGTTGCATCGTGCTTGGCCAGCACCTTGGTCGCGATGAAGGTGCCGTTTTGCATGCGCCCGGTGGTGATGGTGCTCTGGCCGACGCGGAACAGGTCGGGCAGGATGCCGGTGTATTTCACCGGGATGTTTTCGAAGCGGTCGGTGAGCACGAAATCGGTTTGCAGGGTTCCGGACACCTTGTGCACACTGCCTTCGGCGACGATGCCGCCGAGCCGGAACACGCCGTCTGCGGGGGCCTTGCCCGCGATGACTTCACTCGGCGAATACAGATAGGTCATGGTCTGCTGCAACGCGAATACGGAAATCGCCGTGGCGATGCCGACCGCAGCCACGATCACCAGAGTGACGATCAGGCGGCGTTTGCGAACCGGATTCATGCCGATGCCTCCGCACTGGTCGTGCGCGGCTTGCGGGATTGCTCGCGCGCGATGCGGCCGCGCAACGCGCGCGTGACCCGCCGGCGCTTCAATGCGGGCGCCAGCCAATCCCATGCGAGCACGCTGAAGAACACCGCGTAGGCGGGCCACACGTACTTGGCATAGCCGCCCATTGCGAGCCAATGTGTCATGTCAGTGCGTCGCTCCAGCATGCGTTGTTGCAGCCAACGCAATGGATTGCTGGCCTCCACAACCCCCGCCGATTCCTTCCGGAATCGGCAGCTCCCTTGACTCAAGGGGGCAGAAAATCGCGAGCCAGTGCATCACCGTGACGGTGCTCCAACAAGTTCGCGCACCCACTGCTTGCCGCCTTCCAGCGACAACAATCCGGTGCGTGCGCGGCCGAGGATGCTCGCGAAGTAGTACAGGTGCGTCGCCAGCGCCATCACCAGCAGTGGCCACAACATCGCGGGCGCGATGGAAGACTTGCCGAGATCCATCCAGTCAACGGTGTTGCCTTGGTGCAGGGTGTTCCACCATTGCACCGAGTAATGCACGATCGGCAGGTTCACGACGCCGACCAGTGCGAGCAACGCCGCCGCGCGCGCGCCACGGCGGCGATCCTCGAAGGCGTGGTACAGGCCAATCACGCCGAGGTACAGGAAAAACAGCACCAGCTCGGAAGTCAGCCGCGCATCCCAGGTCCACCAGGTGCCCCACATCGGCTTGCCCCACAGCGAACCGGTGACGAGCGTGATCAGGGTGAAGGCCGCACCGAGCGGAGCCGATTCCATCGCGATGACTTCGGCCAATTTCACACGCCACACCAGCGCGATCAAACCGGCGATCGCCATGCCGACGTAGATCGCAAGGCTCATCCACGCGCTCGGCACGTGGATGAAAATGATGCGATAGGCGTCGCCCTGCTGATAATCCGGTGGCGCCAGCACCAGCCCGCCGTACAGGCCGATCACCGCTGCCACGATGGCGGCGGCCAGCAGCCACGGCCGCAATGCACCCGCGAAACGGTAGAAGTTCGGCGGCGAGCCGAGCCAGTGCATCCAGTGGGGGATATAACTGCGGGACATGGGTTGCGAAATCCAGGCCGCTCAGCGGCGTGCCCCCATTTCCACGAACAGGTCTCCACAAAACCCGCCTGACAGTTGTGCGGCAACGGGCAGGCGGCTCCCTTGACTCAAGGTGGCAAGCGCTAGCGACAGTAATGAGACGAGGACATTCATCATGCTTCAACCGCGATCTTCAAGGCCGCCGCGCATGCGAGTGGCGCCAGCACGATCGCCAGGACCAGGGCCGCTGCCAGCCACGCCAGCGGCGCAGCGTACGGCATTCCATTTTGCGCGGCGGCAACCGCGCCGGCGGCGAAAATCACCACCGGGACGGCCAGGGGCAACAACATCAAGGCGAGCAGGATACCAGAGCGGCGTGCCCCGGCCGCGAGGGCCGACAGCACGGAACCGAGCAGCGCCAGCAAGGGTGTCGCCAGCAACAAGGCCAGCATCAGTACCGGCAGCACTGCGGACGGCAAGTCAAGCAGGGCTCCCAACAGCGGCATGACGACGATCAAGGGCAGGACCGTGGTCAGCCAATGCGCGATGACCCGGGTCAGGGCCAGCAGCGCCAGCGGCTGCGGCGCCAGCAGCCACTGCTCCAGCGTGCCGTCGTCAAGATCGCTGCGGAACATCGACTCCAGCGCTGGCAGCATTGCCAGCACCACGATCACCAGCAACACGCCGCCGGCGATGCGTCCCAGCAGTTGCGGGTCTGGGCCCAGCGCGAACGGAAACAGTGCGGTAACGATCACGGCGTAGAGCAGCGGCAGGAACAGTTCACCGCGACGCCGCCACGCCAGCGTGAAGTCACGGCGCAGCAGGGCCAAACAGGCACGCCATGCGTTGGGCGTGCGAAACCCTTCGGCACGTCGCGTGCGTGGTCGTTCAATCGCGCTGGAAGGATTGGTGGCCATTCGGTCAAGAGCAATCTGTCCGCAAATGAACGCGAATGAACGCCAATGAAAGCGAAGCGAAAGCTCTATTTGCGTTCTTTGCGTTCATTTGCGGACTGATCTGCTGTTCATCAAATCACGAGATGGATGTGCCGTGCATTGGGCTCGGCGAAGCGTACTTCTGGTGTTCATTCGCGTTCATTTGCGGAAGGTTCTGCTTTTTCTTGGGCATCCAGCCGAATATGTCGCGCATTCGGGTCGGCGAAGCGCACCGCGCCGTGGCTGGTGACCAGCGCAGCGCCGCCGCGGGCGCAATGCTCGGCGATCAATGCGTTGACCAGGTCGATGCCGTGGCGGTCGAGGTTGGCGTAGGGTTCATCCAGCAACCAGATGTCGCCCGGGACCAGCAGCAAGCGCGCCAGGCCAACGCGCTTTTTCTGCCCTGCCGAGAGCGTACGCAACGGCTCGTCGAGCCACGCCGCGATGCCCACGCGCGCCATCACCGATTCGATCGTCATGCCGTCGCGTTGGCCGTACAGGCCGGCCAGGAAGGCGAGGTTTTCGCGCGGACTCAGGGCCTCGTGCATGCCCGAGCGGTGGCTGAGCAGCAGCGCGTGGCCGTTGCGGCTGTCGCGTGAAGCTGGTGAACCGTGAAACCGGATCTCGCCCGAACTCGCGGGCAGCATGCCTGCCAGCACCCGCAGCAGAGTGGTCTTGCCGGAACCGTTGTCGCCTTCGACCAGCAGGGTCTCGCCGCGTCCGACGCTGAAATCCAGTGGCCCGAACACGGGCTCGTCGTCGCGGGCAAAGGCGAGGCGGGTTGCCGTGAGCAACGGCGCGGCGGTGGCGGTGGGCGGTGTCATGGCAGGCAGCCACGTATTTTCGTGGCGCATGGCGCGGCTGTCCACGGCGGACCCGCGCGGGGGTACGACGCTACATCAGTTCGTGCAGCTCCGCCGGGCCGTCACCGACACCGCGCACCACGCTCAGCTGGCCGAATTGGCGGGCCATGTCGTCGAGCTTGGCGTGGTTGATGTCCGGAACGAACAGGCTGCGTTCGCGCCAGTCGCCGGTGCCGACGCCGGTGCCACAATAAATGCAGTAGCGGTCGGCCTTCAATTCATCGCGCAGGCGGCGCTGGCGTACGCGGTTGGTCGCCGGCGGCAGCAACACGCTGGCCGGGTTCCAGGCCGTGATGAAACCCCACGGCGCGTCCGGCCGCGACAACAGCCGGACGAGCGGCGCCGGCAGCGCCTGCCCGCACCGGATGCTGGTGAAGCCACCCGCCGCCAGCCGCACGCGGTAGTCGGTTTCGCTCCACGCGCGGCGGATCGACTCGGGCAGGGGCATTGCGTTCAGGGATCCGTTGGCAGCGCCGGGAGCGCCGAGCGTACACGTTCCGCCGCGGCGGCGAGGTTGATTTCATCCAGCCTGGCATGGCCGTCCAGCAAGGCACCCATCAGTGCATCCTGTTGGCGGTCGCGTGCGTTGCAGTATGCATAAGGCCACGTCGTGAAGCTGACCATGCGGTAATGCGAACGAAAATGTGTCGGGATGCGGGCGGTCAGGGCCGCGGCCAATTCGCGCTTCAGCAGGTAGCGCGGATCGGCCACGCCATCGCGCATCTCGATGTAGTTGGCAATCGACATCGCGGCGATGGCGTCGGCATTCGGCTTGCGCAGCATTTCGAATTCAGCGAACGCCGCAGTGGCATCGTCAGGCTGTGCCGACAGCAGTCTCGCCAGTTCCACTGCATCCTCGAAACCCGCATTCATGCCTTGCCCGTGGAATGGCACGATCGCGTGTGCCGCATCGCCCAGCAGCAGCGCCTGGCCGCCGAGATGCCAACGGTCGAGGTACAAGGTTGCCAGTTGGCCGACCGGATGCGCGGCCCAGTCCTCGTCGAATGTGGGCATCAGCGCCAGTGCATCGGCGAATTGTTGCTCGAAGAATTCGCGTGCCGCGGTGGCGTCCGGCAACGTTGCGAAACTGGGATAGCTGCCTTCACCCGGCAGGAACAACGTGACAGTGAAGTTGCCTTCCGTGTTCGGCAGCGCGATGCACATGTAATTGCCGCGCGGCCAGATGTGCAGGGCGTTGGGTTCGAACGCGAATCCCCCAGCGTACGGCGGAGGAATTTCAAGTTCCTTGTAGCCGTGTCCCAGCGGCTCGATGCGTTCGCCGAGGTTGAGCGATTGTTGCATCGCCGCGCGCAGCGCCGAGCCCGCACCGTCGCAACCCAGCAGCAGTCCGGCCGCATGCTGCCGTTGGACGCCATCGGCGCCGGCCAGCGTGATCGTGCCGGCGTCGAAATCGGCGCCGACGAGCCCGGCGTCGAAGTGCAGGCGTGCGCCGGCCTGTTCGGCGGCATCCAGCAACAGGATGTTGAGTCCACCGCGCGACACCGAGCGGATGACCTCGGAGTCGTCGAGGCCGTAGCGTTGCAGGTTCACTTCGCCATCCAGCGGATGCACCATGCGCCCGCGCATCATCATCGCGTGTTGCAGCACGGTGTCGGCGAGCCCGGCCTGCCGCAGCGCGTTGAGGCCGCGTTCGGCCAGCGCGAGGTTGATCGAGCGTCCGCCGAGGAAGCCCTGCACGCGCGGATCGGGCCGGCGTTCGAATACTTCAACTTCGAATCCGCGCTGCGCAAGCAGGGTGGCGAGCAGGGAGCCGACCAGGCCGGCGCCGATGATGGTGGCGTGCTTGCTCATGCCACGTTTGCGCGCCACGCCTGGACCGCTTCCGCGTAGCGCAGGCAATCGGCGTACGTGTTGTACAGCGGCGCGGGTGCGATGCGCATCACATCCGGTTCGCGCCAGTCGCCCAGTACGCCGTGCGCGGCCATGAAGTCGAACAGCGACTTGCCGGCGTCACGGCCGGCGCGAACGCGGATGGAAAGTTGCGCGCCGCGGCGGTCGGGTTCGTGCGGCGTCGCGACTTCCAGCACGTCACCCACTTGCGCTTCGATCAGCCACGCCAGGTAGGCGGTGAGGCGCCGGGATTTTTCACGCAGGCGGGACATGCCGGCACGTTGGAACAGGTCCAGCGATGCCCGCAACGGTGCCAGCGCCAGGATCGGCGGGTTCGAGAGCTGCCATGCTTCGGCGCCGGTGGCGGCGTCGAATTCCGGGCGCATCTCGAAGCGGGTGGCTTGGTTGCGGCCCCACCACCCCTCGAAACGCGGCAGGGCGGCTTGCGCGTGGCGCGCGTGCACGAAGGCGCCGGCGACGGCGCCGGGGCCGGAGTTCAGGTACTTGTACGAACACCATGCTGCAAAGTCGCAGCCGGCGTCGTGCAGGCGCAAATCAAGATTGCCTGCCGCGTGCGCACAGTCGAATCCGACGCTGCAGCCTTGTGCGTGCGCGAGCCTGGTGATTGCCGCGAGGTCGAAGGCTTGCCCGGTGAGGTATTGCACGCCCGGCCACAGCACCAGCGCGATGCGCTGGCCGTGCTCGGCCAGCACGCGTTCGATGGCTGCCATCGAGATGGTGCCGCCGGGTTCGTCGGCATCCAGTTCGATCAACGCGTCGCGCGGATCGAAACCATGGAAGCGGATCTGCGAGGCGGCGAGGTCGCGATCGGAGGGGAACGCATGGCGCTCGATCAGGAGCGCCGGGCGTGCTGCGGTGGGTCGATAGAAGCTCACCATCAGCAAGTGCAGGTTGGCGGTGAGCGAATTCATCGCCACTACTTCGGAGGCTTCGGCGCCCACGACTGCGGCCAGCGTGTCGCGTACCTCGCGGTGGTAAGGCAGCCACGGGTGGCGTGCGTGCAAGTGACCCTCCACGCCCAGTCGCGCCCAGTCGTCGATTTCGTCGAGCAATGCCTGGCGCACGCCGCGCGGCTGCAATCCAAGCGAGTTGCCGACGAGATACGTTTGCTCGCCATCGCCGTGCGGCGGAATCAGGAATTCGTTGCGGAAAGTGCGCAACGGATCGGCGGCATCCTGCGCGTGGGCCCAGCCGGCATCGGCGCGGAAATCAGGCGATGGCGTCATCTTATTTTTCGACCGCAGTCACGATCGATTGGCATCCCGAGTCGAAGGTTGCACTCCAGCCGGACGGTGCGGCGGCGGGGCGGACGCAACGTACCTGGATCGCGAGGTTGGACCGGTACGCGTAGGTTTCGCTGTAGGTGTTCTTCTCGTGATTCTCGCTGGCGGTGTAGCGCAGGCTGGACGCACCACCCGGCGAAGAATTCACGGCGGCGTAGCCCGGCAGTTTGCGCGCGCGCGCCGTGCCGGAATTCAGGAACGTCTGGAAGCCCGCGACGCCGTCCACCTGCTCGGTGGTGACGGTGATGCGCGCCAAGGCATTGTTGTCGTCCGGGATTTTTACCTGCAGGGCGACAAACTGGCGCGTGCCGTCGGATTTTTCCATCAGTACCGGCCACACGTCGGGCGCGGAAAACTTCACTGCGCCGTTGGACAGCGAATAGTCAGCCGCGAATGCGGATGGCGCGAGCGTCAGCGCACAGGCGCCGAGCATGACTGCGATCGATCGGGTTGTGCGCTTCATGTAGCCTCCACGGGATGGGTGAAACGTTGTTTGGACAAACCCAGCCATTCCAGCGCGGCGCCATGGAACATGCGTTCGCGCTGTGCCGGTTGCAGGGCGAGTGCGTCGATGCCGCTGCCCGGTTGCTGTTCGCCCAGCGGGAACGGGTAGTCGGTGCCCAACATCACCCGGTCGTCACCGACGACGTCGAGCAGGTAGCGCAAAGCTTGCGGATCGTGCACGGTTGAATCGAAGAACAGGCGTGGGAAGTAATCGCGCGGCGCTCGTGCATTGTCGATGGCGACGAGGTCGGGGCGCATCCGGTAGCCGTGCTCGATGCGGCCGATGGTGAAGGGGAACGAGCCGCCGCCATGCGCAAACGCGATGCGCAGGTTCGGCAAGCGTTCGAGCACACCGCCAAAGATCAGCGAGCAGGCGGCGCGCGACTGCTCGGCCGGCATCCCGACCAGCCACGGCAGCCAGTATTTCGGCATGCTGTCCGTACCCATCATGTCCCACGGGTGGATCAGGATGGCGGCGCCGAGGTCGGCGGCGGCTTCGAAGAACGGGAACAATTCTTCGGCGTCGAGGTTCCAGTCGTTGACGTGCGACCCGATCTGCACGCCCTGCAGGCCGAGTTGATCCACGCAGTGTTCCAATTCTTCGATTGCGAGGTGCGGCGATTGCAGCGGTACGGTGCCGATGCCGGCGTAGCGGTCGGGATAGTTGCGGCAGATTTCGGCAGTGTGCGCATTCAAGTGGCGATGCAGCTCGCGCGCCTGATTGGGCTTGGCCCAGTACGAAAACAGCACCGGCACGGTCGAGATCACCTGCACGTCCACGC
>DZCM01000074.1 GCA_022730295.1 Rhodanobacter sp.
GCGCGCGTTGGATCCAGTCAGGCGTTTCACTTCGTTGGCGCGCACGAATGCCGGATTGACGCGAACATCGATGGCGTAGCCGGCGATCTTCGCCATCAGTGCTAGTACTTCGTCGAGCGTATGTGCAAGTCCGGAGCAGACGTTGACGGCGATGCCGGCGGGCGCCGCGGCGACGATCGCGGCGTAGGCGCGGGCAACATCACGCACGTCTGAGAAATCGCGTGCGACATCGGTGTTGCCGAGTTCGATGACCCGGTCGCCACGCCGGAAGTGGCTGACGATTTTCGGGATCAGGAAATTTTCCGATTGCCCCACGCCGGTGTAGTTGAACGGCCGCACCAGGGTGATCGGAAGGCGCTCCATCCACAGCCGCGCCATGTGTTCCATCGCGAGCTTCGAGACGGCGTAGTCGTTGGCGGGCGCGGGCGGCGTGCCTTCGTCGATCGGTTCGACATCCGCGTTGCCATAGATGTTGGCGCTCGACGCGAGCACCACGCTGCGCGGTTGGTGGTCACACGCGGCCACCGCTTCCAACAGGTTGCGGGTGCCAACGATGTTGGTGCGATAGATTTCGTCGACGTCGCCATGCGCGACGAATGAAATCGCCGCAAGGTGGATGACGACGTCGGCGCGCGCGCTTTCGACAGCACGTCGAACAGCGTCGCGATCCAGCAGGTTCGCGCGCAACATACCTGCGCCCGCGGGGTCGCTGTCGTGCGCGAGGCC
Organism: Rhodanobacter sp.; assembly: GCA_022730295.1. Lineage (GTDB taxonomy): Bacteria > Pseudomonadota > Gammaproteobacteria > Xanthomonadales > Rhodanobacteraceae > 66-474. The sequence goes on from DZCM01000074.1 coordinate 727, forward strand.
GATGACTTCGTAGCCGGCCGCTTCGAGTTCTGCGGCAATGTAGCGGCCGGTGAAGCCGCTGCGGCCGGTGAGCAGGACACGTTGGGTTTTGGTGTCAGGGATTGTCATGTCCAGAGTTACTGGATCCCGGCTTTCGCCGGGATGACGAGGAGTGGGATATATCTGACTCGGGTCGCAGCAGCATCGCGCTCATGTGCAACATTCTGCCCCCATCCGGCCTTCGGCCACCTTCCCCCGCAAGCGGGGGAAGGAAGTGCGTGGTGGATTCCAGCCTTCGGCAACGTTCCCCCGCGAGAGGGGGAAGGAAACGCGTGGTGGACTCCGAACGTCGCCGGGTTGCCGGCCGGGGCGATTCCCGCGACGTCAGAACGAGACGCCACGTTCCACCCGTTTCAGGTCGGCTTCGACCATCGTCTGGCACAGCTGCTCCAACGTCGTTGTCGCCTGCCAGCCGAGTTCGGCCTTGGCCTTGGCCGCATCGCCGATGAGTTGCTGGACTTCAGCCGGGCGGTAGAACTGCGGGTTGACCCGCACGCGCGTCTTGCCGGTACGGGTGTCGATGCCGGTTTCGCCCTGTTCCCGGCCCCGCCATTCAAGTTCGATGCCGGCTGCCTTGAACGCGAGTGTCGCGAAGTCGCGCACGCTTTCAGTGCGGCCGGTCGCCAGCACGTAAGTGTCGGGCTGGTCCGTCTGCAGCATCCGCCACATGCCTTCGACATATTCCTCGGCGTAACCCCAATCGCGCTGGGCATCGAGATTGCCAAGTTCCAGCACGTCCAACTGCCCAAGCTTGATGCGGGCCGCCGCGTCGGTGATTTTGCGGGTGACGAATTCGCGCCCGCGCAGCGGCGATTCGTGATTGAACAGGATGCCGCTGGCGCCGAAGATGCCGTAGGACTCGCGATAGTTGACCGTGGTCCAGTGCGCGAACAGCTTGGCCACGCCATACGGGCTGCGCGGCCAGAAACGCGTCAGTTCATTCTGTGGCACCGCTTGCACTTTGCCGAACATTTCCGAGGTCGAGGCTTGGTAGAAGCGGATCTTCGGGTTGATCGTGCGGATCGCTTCGAGGATGTGCAGTGCCCCCAGGCCCGTGATTTCGGCGGTGGTCACCGGCTGTTCGAACGACACCCCAACGAAACTTTGCGCCGCGAGGTTGTAAACCTCATCCACGCCGCTGCGCTCGATCAGGCGCATCGTGCAACCCGGATCGGTGAGGTCGTGTTCGGCCAGCGTCAGGTTCGGATGGCCGGCAACGCCCAGTTCCTCGATGCGCCACAGATTGACCGAGCTGGTACGCCGGTAAGTGCCGTACACCTTGTAACCCTTGCCAAGCAGCAGGCGCGTGAGGTACGCGCCGTCCTGTCCTGAGACACCGGTGATGAGGGCGGCGGTCATGCAGTCGGTTCCTTGTACGGCATGTGATGAAAGAGCCGCATTGTGACAGGTCGCGATGCAGTGACGTTTACGCGGGGTCGGCCGCGCCCGCAGCCGCCCTTCGAACATCGTCACCCGCAAGGGGCTACGAAACAAAAGCGGTTGCGGCTGCAGCCACTCCCACCGGGGAGATGTTGGCGGCGACGGGAATTTACGGCCTTGCCGCCGGCAGGCGTTTTGTAGGAGCGGCGGCAGCCGCGACCCGTCAGCGACGCACGGTGTCGGCAAGCATGGCCAGCATGCGTGCGGCGCCGGACCCGACGAAGACAAAGGCGACGGCGGTGCACTCGCGCAGTGGAGCGGAAAGGTGCGCAAGCCCGCAGCCACTTGCATTACCCGATTCGATCGCCCATTGCGGCGGCCGGTCCGTCAACGCATCCCGCAGCGGCTTCACCAGATCCAGCGGACATGGGAATATTGCTGGATCTTCTCGTCAGCGGTGACCAGCGCGGCATTTTGCTCGCGCGCAAGCGCCACAATCATCCGGTCGGCGGGGCCCTTGTGGAAGCTTCCGGGGAGACCGGTCGACTGGCGCGCCACCTGGACATTGATCGGTACCCATTCAACTCCGGCGATGCTTCCCACCGCGTTCAGCCACTCGTCCAGGTCCATCGCAAGTGCGATTCGGCCGCTCTCGATCAGCATGGCGATCTCCCACGCTGAAATCGCGGACAGCAGGATACGGCCAGACCCGGCAAGCTCGGCCTCGATCGCGGACTGCGCAGCCTGAGACAGGCGCGCGTCACCATTGACCCACCAAACCAACACGTGGGTGTCCAGAACGATCAAGTCAGCGCCGCCCAGTCGTTGTCAGATACCGGCAGCAACGGGTCGTCGTAACGCAACACCGAGCCCTTGAGTTTGTCACGCACGTCCACGCTTCGCCCGCTGTACTTGCGTACGATCAGGGTTGGTTCGCCGCGATCGGTGACGACGACCGGTTCACCCGTCAACTCGACACGACGGAATATTTCCAGTGCGTGCGCTTTGAATTTGGACTTGGAAACGTCGGATTCCACGGATGGACGCTCTTAGGTACGACCGTAGGCATATTACCATAGTCATGATCTGGTCGAACACCTCGCTTCTTCTCCGGCAGGCACGGTACGAAGCAAGCGCAGCCGCGGCTTCCGCCGCTCCCGCAACAATCCTTTGCAGGAGGGCTGGCCGACCCCGAGATTGCCAGACGATGCGCGTCGGTCGTTTCGGACCTCCCGCGAGGAAAGTCGACCGGTCTGGCGCAACGCTGGGGCATGCCGGTTGCGTGCATATGACCAGCGCGATAGGCTGTTGCCTTACCAAGGTAAGGAAAAAGGGTCCCGTACATGCAACCGGTCGAATCCAGAATCACGTCGAAGGGCCAGGTGAGCATCCCGGCGGCGGTTCGGCGGCGGCTCGATGTCACACCGGGTGCCCGTGTCGAGTGGCTGGAACGGGATGGTGAGGTGGTCATTCGGAGGGCGTCGCGGTTTTCGTCCGCAGACATTCACGCCGCCGTGTTTGCAGTGCCACCAAACGCCGCATCGGTCGTCGACATGGATGCCGGGATTCGCGCGCACTTGAAAAAGAAACATGCGCGCCGTTGATACCAACGTGCTGGTCCGGCTTGTTACACGAGACGATCCGAAACAGACCGAGCGGGCCGAACGTTTCATCGTGGACGGCGCGTGGGTTTCCCACGTGGTGCTCGCCGAAGCTGTATGGGTACTGGAATCTGTCTACGGGCTGGGCAAGGCGCAGTTGTGTACCGTCATCGCCATGCTGCTCGAACACCAGCAACTGGTGTTGCAGGGCGCCGACGTTGTGCGGATGGCCCTGGACGAGTTTGTTGCCCGCAGGGGTGTTGGCTTTACCGATTGCCTGGTGATCGCCATCGCCAGCCACAATGGAAATGTGCCGGTTGGAACGTTTGACAGGAAGCTGGCCCGAGTGGCTGACGCGCAGGCCTTGTAGCCAGCTGGTGAACGCCGTGGCCGCGGTTACCGGTGCACCTGCAGGCACACGTGCGAGGGGCTTTCTGTAGGAGCGGCGGAAGCCGCGACCCGTCAGCGACGCACAGTGTCGGCAAGGATGGCAAGCATGCACGCGGCCTGGGTGTCGCGCGAATGCTTCGGTGCGGCGGTGACGCAAGCGCTGCGCAGGTTTTCCAGTTCGCCGCGGTGTTCAGCGAGGTGCGTGATCGCATCGGCGAGGGCTTGTGGATCCTCCGGCGGCACGCAGATGCCGGTGCCGCTGTCGCGGATGATGGCCGTGGCTTCGCCTTCGGGCAAGCTCATCACGATCGGCACACCCATGCCCATGGCCTCGAAGATTTTGGACGGGATCACGGTGGTGAACACCGGGTTGTCGCGCAGCGGCACGATGGTGCAATCGCACAGGCTCCATAGCGCGGGCATGCGCGCCTTGGGCTGGCGCGGGATCAGGCGCACGTTGGCGAGTTTCTGTTCGGCCACGATTCGTTCGACGTCGGCACGCGCAGCGCCGGAGCCGGCGAAAAAGAAGGCGATGTCTTTGCGGTCGGCAAGCAGCGCGGCGGCATCCAAAACCTTGTCCAGCGCATGGGCCATGCCGTGGGTGCCGAGGTAACCGGCGACGAACTTGCCTTCGAGATCGAATTCATGCGCGAGTGCAGCGTCGCGCGGTTGTGGCTGGTAGCGGTCAAGATCGACGCCGTTACGGACCACGTGGATTTTCTTGGCATCAATGCCGCGCGTGGCGAGGTCTTCGCGAAACGATTCCGTGACGGCGACGATCGCGGCGGCACGGTGGTATAGAAACAGCTCCAATTTTTCGAGTACGCGGATCACCAGACTGCGCCGCATCGCGCCAACCGCCACGATCGAGGCGGGCCACAGGTCACGCAGCTCGAACACGAACGGCCGCCAGCGTGCGACCGACAGCATCCAGCCGCCGAGCGCGCAGAAGAACTGCGGCGAGGTGGCGACGATGACGTCGGGGCGCCGCTCGAACAAGCCCGCGATGCCACCGCTGAGCATGAAGCTGACGTAGTCGAGCGTGCGGCGCACGAAGCCTTCGTTGGCGGTGATGTAGGTTTTCACCCGCACCACGCGGACGCCGTCGATGCTCTCGACCTGACGCCAGCGGTTCGTGTAGCCCGCGAACAACTTGCCCTCGGGGAAATTTGGCGCGCAGGTGATGACGGTGACAGCGTGCCCGGCACGCACCCAGCGCACCGCGTGCTCGCAGGTGCGCGTCGCCGGCGCGTTGCCTTCGGGTGGAAAGTTGTCGGAGAGGAAGAGGATGCGCATCGATATTCCGGGCCTGGCTCCATTCAATTCCATTCGACGAAGAACGATGCGCCTTTGCCATCCAGCGGCACTGCGATGAGCCGGCATGGCTCGGCGAGCGAAAAGCCGGGATGGTACGTGGAAGCGACGATGCGCGCGGGCGGGCGGGATTGCCAGCGCAGCGCCATCGCGCCGTTGCGTGTATCCGGAGGCACGTCGCCCGACCGGGGATCGCGGAAGCCGTCGCCGTCACTATTTTTCGTCATCCCGGCGGAAGCCGGGACCCAGTGTCTGTCCGATGCTTCTCGCGCACACGAAGAAACTGGATCCCGGATATCGCTTCGCGATTCCGGGATGACGAGGGAAATGATGGACGCTCCGTCACCTTCGGCGCGCCAGTGCGGCGCAAGGCGATAGCGCGCCTCAGCGTGCTCGCAGTTTCCATCGACTGCATCGTTGACGGTCAAGCCATGCGGGGACAGGCGCCACTCGCGGTGATGCACCGGGCTACCCGGCAGGTGTTGGTAACCGTCGTGCGCGGCACGCAACCAGGCGCCTTCATCAGTTTCGCCATACGCGACATCGAGCGGGCGCGCGCGCCGGCCGGCGCGGAACGCAGCCCAGACTTCCGAGGAATCCTTGCCGTCGATGACCACGGTATTGTGTGCGGCGGTACCGCGCTGACGGACGCGTTCGGGGGTCGCATCGTAGGTGGAGGTGCCGCCGTTGACGAAGACACGCTGGCCGTTCAGTGACAACTCGAAACTCAAGGTATCGGCGTGTGCGTGGCCGGGAAGATAATCCGGGCCGATCTCGCCGACGTCGGCGATCAATACCGCGTTGCCCTGCTGCAGGCGCACGTAGCCGGAATCAGGCAACGCTTCGATGGCTTGCAGCGGCGCAGCGTCGACGGTCACGCCGAGCCGAGCCGCGTACCTCGCGAGTGCCGCGTTATCCGGCGCGATGCCCGACGCGGCGTCGTTGAACAGGGCAATGCCGCCGTCGGGATGCGTCATCACGCGCAGCCAGCGCAGCATGCGCATGGCAGTCTTGCGCCAAGCTTGCACTTCGGTGGCATCGAACCGCTCTGGGAATAACGCCGCAAGCTGCACAAGATCGAGCAGGTCCTCCGCGACGATCGCGTGGTACATCGGGCTGCGCTCGAAGTGACCGCCGTCGGGCAGGATTTGTTCGGCCAGTTCACGGCGCAGCAACGCCATGCCGCGCTGCAACCAGCGCGAGGCTTCATCGCCCTCGAAAAACGCCCCAGCAAATACCAGCGCCTTGGCGTTGGCCCAAAGATGATTGCCGAGCAAATGGAATTCCAGATGCTTGCGCAACCAGCGTACCTGGATCGCGAGACTGTGCAAGGCTTCCGGGTCGGGGGTGTTGCCGGCGAGCACCCACTTGATCCAGTTGACGATGCGCAAGGAGGTTGGATAGGGCTCCCAGCCGGGCCGCGATGGCGGCGGGTTGTCGGCAATCCACTCACCGATCAGTTCGCGATGCCACGCCGTGCGCGCGAGCGCGGCGTCGGCCGCAAGATCGTCGAAGTAATGCATGTTGTAAAGCCACAACCGCGGCCAGTCAGCGCGATTCCAGTCCGCTGCGCTTTCCAGCGTGTGCTCGATGTTGAGGAAGCGAAAGCACACTGGCTCAGCCATCGAAGACATGCGCGAGCAACCACACCAACGCGCGCGCGCCATGCGCAAGGCCGGCGCCGGCCGCACTTCTACTCGCGGCCGGTACAGCCGCAGCCTCACCCTGCCCCACACCTGCACCGGCTTCAGGTGCCGCAGCGTGCGCAGCAGGCGTGGCAGATTTTGAATGAGGTGGGCCATTCGCGTAATGCTGTCGTAGGAGCGGCGGAAGCCGCGACCGGGAATATCACCGCGTTCAAATGCCCCGGCCAGCCGCGCCAGAATGCCACGATCATGTCGCGGCTGCCGCCGCTCCTACAGAAAATTCCTACGGCTTGCGGCGACACGCGCCGATGCAACCGCCTTCCACCGCGTGCCAACGTATCAGGCATGAACACTAACGCCAATCACATGCGGCCGGGACACGCCGCATTGCGACGTGGTCGCTACTCGTCGTCGGGACAAACCTATCTTGTGACCACCACCACGCTCGATCGCAGACCCTGGCTGACGCCATGGCCCGTTGCCATTGCGGTGGCGCGCGAAATCGGGGGTGCGCGACTGTGGCGCGACAACCACGTGCATGCCTGGGTTCTGATGCCCAATCACATGCATGTGCTGGTCACGCTGGGTGCCAGCGAGTCCTTGTCGCACCTGATGTCGCGCGTGAAGGCGGTGACGACCGGCGCCGCACATGGCGTCACGGCATCAAGCCAACCGTTTTGGGCGCGTGCGTTTCACGATCGTGCGTTACGGCGTAACGAAGACGTCCGACGTTCCGCGCGGTACGTCATCGCGAATCCGATGCGGGCGGGGTTGGTCCATGCGATCGGTGATTGGCCATTCTGGGATTGCGAATGGCTGTAGGAGCGCCGGGAGGCGCGATGCCGGATTGCGAGGGCGCCGCGTGATGGTCGCGGCTTCCGCCGCTCCTACAACAAACGCCCCGTGTAGGAGCGCCGGGAGGCGCGATTAGTGATTGCGCGAACCTCGCAAGCCGGTCGCGGCTGCCGCCGCTCCTACAAGTGCTGTTGGGCTTCAATCGCGACGCGACTGGTTTCGAGGATTTCAGCGAGCGGAATGGGCGCCGGCGTGCCGTCACTCAGCGCACGCACGAAGGCGGAAGCGCAGGCACTCTGACCTTTGTCCTGGCGCCAGAGCTTGTTGCGTTTGAAGCCGGGCCAGCCCCAACCGCGCAGTTTGCGAAAGTTGTCGAGCTGCAGCACGCGGCCGGCCGTGAACACTTCCAGGCGTTCCTTCGGGAACGACTTGTTGCCATTGGCGAGATAGTGGATCGAACCGATGGAGCCGTTGGCAAAGCGCAGGGTGAGTGTGAAGTTGTCGCTGCGCGGCGGGCCGCCGGCTTCCCCCAACGCGGTGACGTCGAAGCTGCCGATGGCTGCACCGGCGAGATGGCGCAGCAGGTCGATGAAGTGGCAGCCCTCGCCGATCAGCCTTCCGCCGCCAACCGCGGGGTTCTGGATCCAGCTATCGGCGGGAATCGCACCGGCGTTGACGGTCATGATGAAACTCGCCGGCGCTTTGACGCCGTCGAGCAACGCTTTCATTTTCCGCACCTGCGGCGCGAAACGACGGTTGAAGCCGACCATCAACAGCGGGGGCGACGTATTTTCAGCGAAGAACCGTTCGATCGCGGACAGCTCATCCAGCGTCAGGCACAACGGCTTTTCGCAGAACACATGCTTGCCCGCATGCAGGCTCGCCAGCACTTCGTTCGCGTGCAGGTTGTGGCGGGTGGCGATGACGACCGCGCCGACGTTGGGGTCGGCGACGGCAGCCGACGCATCGCTCGCCGCGCGTACGAAGCCATGCTTCTTCGCATGATGCGCGGCGCTGATGCCGCTGGCGCTGACGATCGTGTCGAGCGTCGCGCCGGCGGATTTGAAGGCGGGAATCAGGATGCGGCCGGCGTAGTTGCCAGCGCCGAGAAAGGCGACGCGCGGGGTACGACCGGTCGCGGCTGCCGCCGCTCCTACATAAGGGTGTGGATTGACTTGGGTCGCGGCTGCCGCCGCTCCTACAAAATCAGCACTTGTAGGAGCGGCGGCAGCCGCGACCGATGTTGCGACGCCGCCGGGATACTCCAGCAAGATGCCGAGTGAAGGCTCGCCGCCGGCGAGCAATGCATACGCATCGACAGCACGTTCCAGCGGAACGCGATGCGATACCAACGCCGCGGTGTCGAGTCTTCCCGCCGCCAGCAAATCCAGCACCGCTTCGAAATTGCGTTGCTCGGTCCAGCGCACGAAGCCCAGCGGGTAATCGTGACCGGCGTCTTCGTAGGACGGATCGTAACGTCCCGGTCCATAGCTGCAACTGACCTGGAAGGAAAGCTCCTTGGCGTAGAAATCCGCACGCGACAGTTCCAATCCGGTGACGCCGACCAGCACGATGCGGCCGCGCTGGCGGCACATCGTCGCCGCCTGATGCACCGGCTCGCTGCTTTTGGTCGAGGCCGTGATCAAGACCGCATCGACGCCACGCCCGCGCGAGAACGCCAACGCCGCGGCGAGCACCGCATCGGCGTCACCGCTGGAAACGGTTTCGGCGCCACACGATTCAGCCAACGCCCGCCGCGAAGGATCCGGGTCGATACCGAGCACGCGGCAGCCGTGCGCGCGCAGCATCTGCACGCTGAGCAGGCCGATCAGTCCCAGGCCCGTCACCACCACGCATTCGCCGAGCGTCGGCTCGGCGAGCCGAATGCCCTGCAGGCCGATCGCACCGAGCACGGTGAACGCGGCCGCATCGTCACTGACAGCGTCGGGGATCCGCGCGCACAGGTTTTTCGGCACGCACACGACCTCGGCGTGCTTGCCGTTGGATGCCACGCGATCGCCGATCGCGAAACCCGCGACGCCCTCACCCACTTTCACGACCACGCCGACATTGCAGTAACCCGGTGCGAGCGGTTGATCGAGCTTGCTGCGCACCGCGGCGAGCGTCGGCGCCAGACCATCGGTGCGGATCTTGTCCAGCACCATGCGCACCTTGTCGGGTTGCTGGCGCGCCTTGTCCAGCCAGTTGGCTTTACCGAACTCGACCAGCATGCGCTCGGTGCCGGCCGACACCAGACTCGTGGTGGTGCGAATCAATACCTGCCCGCGGCCCGGCTGCGGCGCCGGGACTTCGGCGAGTTCGGTGCTGCCATCCTTCAGCGATTGCAGAATCTGCTTCATGCTTGTGCGGCCGCCGCAACCGGCTGTTGCTGCCACGCCGCGCCGACGAGATCGGCAACGATGCGCTCGGCAGCCTTGCCATCCCACAGCTCCGGCCGCCGTCCACGCTTGCCGCCATCGCGCAGGATCGCGGCCACCGCGGCGAGGATCGCGCCGCGATCGGTACCGACCAGTTCGTTGGTGCCTTCCGTGAGCGTGATCGGACGCTCGGTGTTTTCGCGCAAGGTGAGGCAGGGCACGCCGAGCGCGGTGGTTTCTTCCTGCAATCCGCCCGAGTCAGTCAGCACGAGTCTCGCTTCGCGATTGAGGCCCAGCATTTCGAAGTAACCGATCGGCGACAACGCCAGCACGCGCGGGCTGGCGAGAAAGCTGCCGTGCCCGCTGGCGCGGATGCGCTCGGCAGTGCGCGGGTGCACCGGGAACACCAATGGCAGGTCATGGCTGATGGTGGTCAGGGTTTCCAGCAGCCGCGCAAGCGCAACCGGCTCGTCGACGTTGGATGGCCGATGCAAGGTCAGCACCGCGTAGCCATGCGCGCCGTGCAGGAACGCATCGGCATGCGCCGGCGTGCCTGCGTGCGCGCACGCGTCGGTGATCGTCTGCGCCGCCGGGATCGCCTGCGACAGGTTCTGCAGCAGGGTGTCGATCATCACGTTGCCGACGAACAGCACGCGTTCGGGGGAAATCCCCTCGCGTGCAAGGTTGTCGATCGCGTCGCGTTCGGTCACGTACAGGCGCTCGCACAACTGGTCGGTGAGCACGCGATTGATTTCTTCCGGCATCGTGCGGTCGTACGAACGCAGGCCGGCCTCGACGTGCACCACCTTCACGCCGCGCTTGGCCGCGACCAGCGCACACGCGATCGTCGAATTGACATCACCCACCACCAGCACGACATCCGGTTGCTGCGCGTCCAGTACCGGCTCGAAGCGCCGCATGATCTCGGCCGTCTGCACCGCGTGGCTGGCGGATCCGACTTCCAGCGACACGTCCGGCGCCGGAATGCCGAGCTGGGTGAAGAAGGCCTCGTTCATCGCGTAATCGTAGTGCTGGCCGGTGTGCACCAGCGTCACTTCGACCTGCGGCGCGTGCGCGCGGAACGCGTGCATCAGCGGCGCGATCTTCATGAAGTTCGGGCGCGCGCCGACGACGCACAGCACTTTTTGCGGCGGCGCGCCGCGCGGGGGAATCGTCACGTCAAGGTTCTCGCAAGGCAACGGAGAATCGCTGGTCTTGCAAACGCCAGCGGACCGGCAAACGCTGCGAGTTTAGCGGGCGAGTGTGGATGAGCCAATTCAGCGGCGAAATTCGGCGTACCCCGGTCGCGGCTTCCGCCGCTCCTACGAAGAGCAACGGGATCATCGGTCGCCACGGCATTGCTGCAGGAGTGCCGGCAGGCACGACTCAGGCCTTGCCGCGCAACCAGTAGCCCCACCGGCCCACGTATTCCTTGATGGCATTGCTACTTTTTTGCAGCGCATCGGCGCTCGGCAGCCAGCGTTGCGGCCACGCTCCAGTGGGCGGTGCGTCGAAATCGGCCGGGGCGGGCGTCACCGCGATGCCGCGCTTGCGAAACGCCGCCAGTGCGCGCGGCATGTGCAGCGCGGAGGTCACCAACAGCGCGTTGCCGAGATGCTGCGCACGCATCAAGGCCTGGCTGTACACCGCGTTCTGCCAGGTGTTGCGGCTCTTTGTATCAAGCAACAGCGCGGACTTCGGTACGCCGAGATCAATCAACAGCGCCGCCATCGCTTCGGCCTCGATCTGGCCAGCGTTCGGATTGCCTCCGGCCGACACGATCAACCACGGCGCGCGCCCGGCTTTGTACAGCTGCGCGGCGAACCAGACCCGATCCGCGGCATTCGTCGCCTCGGGCCGGTCGATCCCCCCGCTGCGTTCGCCGAGCATCCCACCACCCAGCAGAATGATCGCGTCAGCCTGCGGATACGCCGCCGCCGGGCGTTGCGCGGTTTGCCGTTCAAGGCTTCGGGCGAGCCCAAACGCCGGCCACGGCAGCGACCACAGCAGCAGCCACAGCGCTCCGATCACCATTAGCGCGCGCCCGGTGCTTCGCCAGCGGCGCGCCAACAGCAGGCCGATCACCACCAGCACGAAGCAGGTGCCGAGCGGCGACACCAACGCGATCACGAGTTT
>DZCM01000075.1 GCA_022730295.1 Rhodanobacter sp.
GGCGACGAAGGTCAGGTCCACGCAGGACACGTTGATCGTCGGCACGCGCATCGAGAAGCCGTCCAGCTTGCCATTCAGTTCCGGCAACACCAGGCCCACCGCGACGGCGGCGCCGGTCTTGGTCGGGATCTGCGACATCGTCGCCGAACGCGCGCGGCGCAGGTCGCTGTGGAACACATCGGTCAACACCTGATCGTTGGTGTAGGCGTGGATGGTGGTCATCAGGCCGTGCACGATGCCGATCTTCTCGTGCAGCACCTTGGCCAGGGGCGCGAGGCAGTTGGTGGTGCAGGACGCGTTCGAGATGATGGTGTCCGAAGCCTTGATCTTGTCCTCGTTGACGCCGTACACGAAGGTGCCGTCGACGTCGGTGCCGGGCGCCGAGATGATCACTTTCTTCGCGCCGGCGGCGAGGTGCGCCGCGGCCTTGTCGCGCTTGGTGAACAGGCCAGTGGATTCAATCACCACATCGACGTCGAGATCCTTCCACGGCAGTTTTGACGGATCGCGTTCGGCGCAGACCTTGATGCGCTCGCCGTTGATGACCAGATCGCCGCCTTCGACGCTGACCGTGCCGGGGAACTTGCCGTGCGCGGTGTCGTACTGGGTCAGGTGTGCGTTGGTCTCGGCGTCACCGAGGTCGTTGATCGCGACTATCCTGATCGCGCCGGTGCGGTTGGATTCATGCAGCGCACGCAGGATATTGCGGCCGATGCGGCCGTAGCCGTTGATCGCGACCTTGATCGCCATGGTGTTGTCCTTCGTCGAAGCGGGTGGGAGAAACGCTCATTTTAGCCGGTTTGCGCCGCCACTTCACGCCCGCAGATGGCGCTGCACATGGCAAACTGGCACTACGAGGGAGCGGCCATGCACAGCGCTTTGCACAGGAAATCGAGGCTGGTTGCATTTGCGATCGCGTGTGCGGCAACGCTGTTGTGCGCGCCGCCGGTCTTGGCGTGGGGCTCGCTCGGCCATCACATCGTGGCGCGGCTGGCCGAGGCGCAGTTGACGCCGCGGGCGTGGGCACAAGCGCAACGACTGCTGGCGCTGCGCGGTGCGCAGCACCTGTCGCAAGTCGCGAACTGGGCCGACGACCTGCGCGACGTCGACCCGGAGCTGTTTGCCCGCACCAAACACATGCACTTCGTGAACTTCCGTTCCTCCGATTGCATCTATCACCCGCCGATCGAATGCGCGCGCGGCCAATGCGCGGTGGCGGCGATCGCGAAATACTCCGCGATCCTGGCCGATCGCTCGAACAGCGGCGCGACGCGCGCCGAAGCATTGGCCTTCCTGGTGCACTTCGTCGCCGATGTGCACCAACCTTTGCACGCCGACTATCGGCCGGACCACGGCGGCAACGACTACCAAGTGAACTACCGGGCGCGCTGGCACGGGCAGGGCACCAACCTGCACCGGGTATGGGATTCGTTGATGCTGGATGATGCGGGGCTCTCGGCGGCGAATTACGCCCGCAAGCTCGAGTCCGAAGCCACGCCCGTCACGGCCGGCGGCACGCCTGCCGAGTGGGCCGAAGAAAGCTGCCGGATAGATCGCGACGGCGGCGTGTATCCCGCGGCGCACAGCATCGACGGGATCTACGTCGCGCGCGAACGGCCGGTCGCCGAGCAACGCCTGCGCCAGGCCGGTGCGCGGCTGGCGGAATTGTTGAATAGCGATCTGGGCGACGGGTAGGTTGGGCTGACCGCGGATTTATCGGCGGGAAGCCCAACGTGGACGTGTGGCAGCGTTGGGCTTCTCCCGATGGAGCCCGGGATCAGCCCAACCTACGTCGACAACATCAGTACGCGATGCCGAGCCTGCGCATCAGCTTGCCCATCAACCACGCCGGGCCAATCAGCAGCTGCACGACATTGGTGAGGAAGGCCGGACGGCGGCCTTCGATGGCGTGGCCGATGAACTGGCCGATCCACGCCAGCACGAACAACACCCCGGCAAGGATCAACAAAGCGCGCGCGCCAAGGGCGCCGTACAGCGCCCACGCGATCGCGCCGCCGGCGATGAAGGCCAGCGCCATCGCGTAAGAGAGCTTGCGCGACAGCCGGTGGTAGAACAGGAAGCTCGCAAACATCGCCAGCACCGCCCACACGCCCGGCTTCAGCCATTGTGGTGCTATCGGCGGAATCGTCCACAGCGCCGCGATCACCGCCCAAGTGATCACCGGTACGCAGACCCAATGGATCGCGCGGTTGGTCGCGTTCTGGTGGTCCTTGGCGTAACTGCCGAACCATTGGTGGATGTCGCGCATGGCTTGATTCCGCTGCGTGTGTGCGGGCCAATTTACGCCAACCACGCCAGCCGTGCCACGGCGTGCGATTCAGTCCAGCGTGATGTTGGCGAGTTTTTTCAGCGCCTCGGCGTACTTCGCGGCGGTGCCGTCGATGACCGCGCGCGGCAGCTTCGGCCCGGGTGCAGTCTTGCCCCAGTCCAGGGTTTCCAGATAATCGCGTACGAATTGCTTGTCGTAGGACGGCGGGCTGATGCCGGTGCGGTACTCATCGGCCGGCCAGAAGCGCGAGGAGTCCGGCGTCAGCATTTCGTCCATCACGTACAGCTTGCCCGCGGCGTCGGTGCCGAATTCGAACTTGGTGTCGGCGATCAGAATCCCGCGCTTGGCGGCATACGCTGCGGCGAACTTGTAGATCGCCAGCGTCGCATCGCGCACCTGACCGGCCAGTTCTGCGCCGATCGCGGCGACCACCGCATCGAAGCCAATGTTCTCATCGTGCGTGCCCTTCGGTGCCTTGGTGGAGGGCGTGAAGATCGGCTCGGGCAATTGCTGCGCCTGCGTCATGCCGGCGGGCAGGCGGATACCGCACAGGGCGCCGGTGGCCTGGTAATCCTTCCAGCCGGAGCCGGCGATGTAGCCGCGCGCGATCGCTTCGATCGGCACCGGCTGCAAGCGCTTCACCACCACCGCGCGCTTGGCGTACAGCGCGGGGTCCACGCCAGCGGGCAGCACCGAAGCTACCTCGATGCCGGTCAAGTGATTGGGCACCAGATGCGCGGTCTGGCCGAACCAGAAGTTCGATATCTGCGTCAGCATTTCGCCCTTGCCGGGGATCGGATCGGGCAGCACCACGTCGAACGCCGAGAGACGGTCCGTCGCGACGATCAGCAGGTGTCCGTCCGGCAGCGCGTATACGTCCCGCACCTTGCCGCGATGCAGGAGTTCGAGGCCGGGGAGATCAGACTGCAGCAGGGTTGTGGGCATGGCCGCATCGTTGGGCAAATGATGCGGCAATTGTAATCGCGCCGGGTCGGCGGGGTCATGCTGATGGCCAGACGGCTGATAAACTTTGCGGATGCGTGCCGCTTTTTCCATCGCCTTGACCCTGTTGCCGTTGGCTGGCTACGCTGCCGCGCCCGCGCCGCCAATGCGCCCGCCGCAGCTCGGGTTGTGCGCGGCCTGCCATGGCGAAGATGGCCATGCGCGGATTCCCGGCGCGCCCAATCTCGCCGGCCAGCGGTATCAGTACCTGTTGCAGGCGCTGCACGAATACCGCGACGGTACGCGCAAGGTGCCGGTGATGCAGGCCGCATCCGGACCCTTGAGCGAGTCCGACATGCAGGCGCTGGCCCGCTGGTTCTCCGCGCAGTCGCCCTGCAAACAACCGCAGGCGGACGAGTGATGCGGATATGGGGCAAGTTGATCGGCTTCCTGGCCGGGTTTTTCGCGTTCCACAGTTTTGGCGCGGGCCTGCTGGGCGCGCTGGTGGGGCACTTGTTGGTCGACAGCGGCTGGCTGTTCGGCCTTGCCCACAGCGGCGGCAAGGATGCCTATGTCGAACCGTTGTTCGCACTGATGGGCGCACTCGCGAAAAGTGACGGCCGTGTCACCGAGGCTGAAATCGGCATCGCGGAAAAATTGATGACGCGGCTGGAGCTGGATCCACTGTGGCGCCGCCGCGCGATCGATGCCTTCAACCGCGGCAAGGCGCCAGGTTTCGACCTCTCGCAAGTGCTGGTGGACCTGAGCGCCTGGTGCCTGCCGCGGCGCAGTTCGGTGATGCCCTTCCTCGACATGCTGTGCGACGTCGCGCTGGCCGATGGTCCGCTCAACGACGACAAATTGCGGGTGCTGAAGCAGGTGGCGTATTCGCTGCGTGTAAGCGAGATCCAGCTGATCGCGTTGCTCGCAATGAAGGGGTTCGCGTGGAACGCGGGGGCTGGCCCGGGTGCGGGTGACTGGGCGCACGCGGGTGCGTATTCATCGTCCGGCCCGCAACGCCCTGCGCCGCGCAGCAACGGCCCCGATCCCTACGTGATCCTGGGCGTGGCGCGCGACGCCGACGAGCGAGCCATCAAGCGCGCCTACCGCAAGCTGATCAGCCAGTATCATCCCGATCGCCTCGGCAGCATGCCCGACGAGATGCGCGCGCGCGCCGGCCAGCGTGCCAGCGAAATCAACGCGGCGTGGGAACGCATACAGGCCGAGCGAGGCTTCAGGTAGTTGACTTCCCTCTCCCGCCGGGTGAGGGTGGCGCGCAGCGCCGGGTGAGGGTCCGAGCCGGCGCGAGATTCGTACCTTCAGCCCAGTGCCACGCGCTCGGCCGCAGGCCGCCTCTCCCGGCGGGAGAAAGATTCATATGACCGGAAACTCATTCATGGCCCAGCAACCCTGCACCATTGCACCGTCCATCCTTTCCGCGAACTTCGCCAAGTTGGGCGCCGAGGTCGATGCCGTGATCGACGCCGGCGCCGACTGGATCCATTTTGACGTGATGGACAACCATTACGTGCCCAACCTCACCATCGGACCGATGGTGCTGAAGGCGCTGCGCGATTACGGCATCACCGCGCCGATGGACGTGCATCTGATGGTGGAGCCGGTCGATCGCATCATTCCGGATTTCGCCAAGGCCGGTGCCAGCTCGATCAGCTTCCACCCCGAGGCCACGCGCCACGTCGACCGCACGCTTTCGCTGATCCACGAACACGGCTGCAAAGCTGGGTTGGTGTTCAATCCCGCGACGCCGCTGGATTGGCTCGACTACGTGTTGGACAAGGTCGACATCGTGCTGGTGATGAGCGTGAATCCGGGCTTCGGCGGGCAGTCATTCATTCCTTCGGCGCTGGAGAAATTGCGGCGCGCGCGGGAAATCATCGACCGCAGCGGCCGATCGATCCACCTCGAAGTCGACGGCGGCGTGAAGGTCGACAACATCGGCGAAATCGCACGTGCCGGCGCCGATACTTTCGTTGCCGGTTCTGCGATTTTCGGCAGCGGCGACTACCGCGCCACGATTGCCGCGATGCGCGCTGCCGTTGGCTGACAGGCTGTTTGGACAGCGGTCTGTCCGTAAATGAACGCCAATGAACGCCAATGGAAAAGGCGTGCTGTGATCAGACCGGCGATGGATGTGCATTGGTGTCAGCCGTGTTGCCAATTAGACGAACGAAATCCGATATACGCCGATCAAAACGCGACATGTGCTTTCGGAGAATGCGAGCGATTTGCGTTCATTGGCGTTCATTTGCGGTTGCTCTGCGTTTTGGCTCCAGATAACAGCTGGCAGCGTGTTGAAAAACACCCTGTTGGCGCGGGCATGGACGACGCATGTTGAAAAAGTGCAGGACAGCACTTTCAAAACATGCCAGGGGTCCAGATGCCAAGCGCCAAAAAACCAAGGCCCCGAAGCTTGCGCTTCGAGGCCTTGGCCAACCAGGAGAGGTTTGCAACCAATTCCGGGGCGAGGAGAGGGGCGCCCCGGTTTCGGCTTGATGGTCCGCCCGCGCTTGGCGTCAACCCGGTGAAAGGGCGTCTCCGACGCCAGCGCGGGGGTGTTCCACAGTCGGCATCCACGGCAAGGATTCTCGACAGGCTCTATTGGGCTCCTCGCGAGCGCTGTAGTTGGGGCGTGTCAAGGGCGTAGACGGGACGATTTGTGGCAAATTGCGGGCAGACCGCCCAGCCGGGTTGCGCGCCACGCCCGCATGGCGCACGCTCATGCTCCGGCAAGCGCACGGATTCCCCGACGCTGCATGACAGGAGAATCCCATGGCACGCGCCATCGCCATCGTCGAGGACGAGCCTTCCATTCGCGCCAACTACGTCGAGGCGCTCTCGCGCTTCGGCTACGAGGTGCGCGGTTTCGCCTCGCGCGGCGAGGCCTCGGGCGCTTTCGCCAACCGCATGCCGGAGTTGGTGATCATCGACATCGGCCTCGGTGACGAGCCCGAGGGCGGCTTCGATTTGTGCCGCGAGTTGCGCGCGCGTTCGTCCACGCTGCCGATCATCTTCCTGACGGCCCGCGATTCCGACTTCGACGTGATCTCGGGCCTGCGTCTCGGCGCCGATGATTACCTGGCCAAGGACATCAGCTTTCACCAACTGGCGGCGCGGATCGGCGCGCTGTTCCGCCGCGCGGAATCGCAGCGTACGCCTGCGGCCACCGAGACCGTGGTCGAGCATGGTCCGCTGAAGCTGGAAGCCGAGCGGATGCGGATTACCTGGAACGGTGTCGAAGTGCCGCTGACGGTGACCGAGTTCTGGATGGTCAACACGCTGGTTCGCTACCCCGGCCATGTGAAGAACCGCGACCAGTTGATGCGTGACGCCGAATTGGTGGTCGACGACGCCACCATCACTTCGCACATCAAGCGCATTCGCAAGAAATTCATTGCCGTCGATCTGGCCTTCGATGCGATCGAGACGGTGCATGGAGTGGGCTACAGGTGGACCACGTAGCTTGTGCGCGCGTCCGTGATCGCGGCTGCGTTGTCCATCGGGCGGAGCGTGAGTACCGGGATGCCTGATGGTCCCGAACGGCCATCCGTGGCCTGACTTTCCACAACCGTGGTTGCGTGGGTGACCCATGAATTCCCGCTATCGGAATTCGGCGCGCCGAGGCGCATGCTTTGTGCGCATCGCATAATGCAACGGCCATGCTCGCCGGTGCCTCCAGCGTGATTGCTCGACCTCATTCCGCATCGCCATGACCCTGCGCCGCAAATTGCTGCTGGTCGCGCTGTCCACGCTGGCTTTGCCGTGGGCGGGCTGGCTGTACGTGCGGCAGATGGAGCACCTGTTGCGCAACAGCCAGGAACAAGCCCTGTTGGCGATCGCGTTCGCGCTGGATCGCGGGCTGGTTGCAATCGGTGCCGACATGCCGACTGCGGACAAGGGCTGGTACGTGCAGGCCATGCCGCAACCGATCGTGATCGACGGCAACGATCGCGATTGGGCGCCGGTGGCGAAGTGGGCACAACAGCCATGGGATGGTGTCACGGTGCAACTGGCGCATGACGCAGCCTGGTTGTACATGCGCATCCATGTCGATGATGGCAGTGAAACCGGCTCGCGCATCGATGCGCACGACCCTGCGGCCATCGAGGCCGATCACGTCGTGCTGGAGTTGGCGCGCGGCAATCGCCAGCGCAGTTACCTCATCGCCAGCGCGGGTTCGGGCGTGGTGCTGGCGCGCCCGCTGGATGCGCGCGTGCACGGACTGCCCGATCAGATCAGCGGGCAGTGGCTCACCGACGGCAAGGGCTACCGGATCGAGTTGCGGATTCCGCGCGCGCAGGCACCGGACCATCTCGGCATCGGCGTGTTCGATGCGCAGGCGCCGACCCGCTTCGATGGTGGCAAGCCGGACCTGCGCCCGTTGCTTAGCCTCGCGCCGGTGTTGTCGAATGACCTCACGCAATTGGCGCCGAGCGGCGTGCGTGTGCGCCTGCTCAGTGCCGACGGCTGGGTGGTGGGCGAGGGTGGCAGCTTGCTGGAAGAGCAGGCACCGCAACCCGCCCGCTTCCCCTGGTTGCAGCAGGTTTTGTCCGACTTGCTGGTGGTGCCAACGCTGGACCAGCGCCAACACCTGCCGCGCGACATCCCGCGGCTGTCGACGCCCGACGTGCAACAGGCGCTGGACGGACATGCGACGGCAAACTGGCGTGGCGGCGACGTCCCCGGCAGCGTGGTGCTGACGGTAGCGGTACCGCTGGATGCGCGCGGGCAAAAACGCGGGGCGCTGGTGCTGGAGCAATCCAGTCAGGCGCTGCCCTTGCTCACCAACCGGGCGCTGCTCGGACTGGTGCTGGCCAGCATCGCGGTGCTGGTGATCGCGGGCGCGGTGCTGTTCGCGTTCGCGACCTGGTTGTCCTTGCGCATCGGGCGCCTGCGTGACGCCGCTGAACGGGCACAACGCCACGATGGTCTCGCGCTGGCGGCCTTGCCCCTGGTCGAGGACCGCGACGAGCTGGGCGACCTCGCGCGCAGCCTCTCGCGCCTGCTGGAGTCGATCGGCACCTATACGGAATACCTGCGCAAGCTGGCGTCCAATTTGTCGCACGAGCTCAATACGCCGCTCGCGATCGTGCGCTCGTCACTGGAAAATCTTGAGCACGCGGAATTGCCGCCGGACGCGCAGCCCTACCTCGCGCGTGCCCGCGACGGCACTGCGCGCATCGGCACCATCGTGCGCGCGATGAGCGAGGCCAGCCGGATGGAGCGTGCCATCGCTTCCGCGGACGGCGAGGACGTGGACTTGCGGCAAGTCGTGCGCGGCTGCGCCGAGGCCTATCGCCCGCTGGCGGCGCCGCGCTCGCTGGAATGCCTGGTGCCCGACGAGCCGGTGCCCTTGTATGGCGTGCCCGAATTGATCGCGCAGGCGCTCGACAAGCTGTTCGACAACGCGGTTTCGTTCACCGCGCCCGATGGTTGGATCCGCATCGTGCTCGAAGCCGGTCCGGGCGAGGGCGCGCGCATCCTCGTCGCCAACCGCGGCCCGCACTTGCCCGAATCCATGCAAGGCCAACTGTTCGACTCGCTGGTCAGCGTGCGTGGCACGGGCGCCCGCGCGGGCACGCCGCACCTTGGTCTGGGCTTGTACGTGGTGCGGCTGGTCGCCGAGCTGCACCAGGGCAAGGTGGCCGCTCGCAACGACGAGGATGGTGTCACCTTCGAAGTGGACCTGCCAGGCATGCGGCGGCAATGATCCTTTTGCGGCGCTGTTCGCGACACGTGTTTAGAATCGTGTTTCTTGTCAAGGAATGCCTCTGTGCTTGACCAAGTCCAATTCGACGAACTTGCCCGCGCCGGCCACAACCGCATCCCGCTGGTGCGCGAGGTGCTGTCTGACCTGGATACGCCGCTGTCGGTGTATCTGAAACTGGCGGATGGCCCGTACACCTTCCTGTTCGAATCGGTGGATGGCGGCGCCAACTGGGGCCGCTATTCAATCATCGGCCTGCCCGTGCGGCGCGTGTTCGCCTTCAAGGCGCACACACTGAGCGTGAGCGAGGACGGCGTGGTCGTCGAGACGCGCGCAGTCGCCGATCCGCTGGCCGAGGTCGAGAAATTGCGCGCTGAATATCGCGTGCCGCAACTGCCGGGCTTGCCTGCGTTCACCGGCGGGCTGGTCGGTTACTTCGGTTTCGAGACGGTCGGTTACGTCGAGCCGCGACTCGCCAACTTCGATGCGCCCGACGAGCTCGGCACGCCCGACGTGCTACTGATGCTGGCCGAAGAAGTCGCGGTGTTCGACAACCTCAAGGGCCGCCTGTACCTGATCGTGCACGCCGACCCGGCCGAGCCGAACGCGTGGGCGCGCGGACAACGCCGGCTGGACGCACTCGCGCATCGACTGCGCCAGGGCGGCGCGGGCTATGCGCAAATCCCGCAGGGCGTCGCCCTTGACGAGGCAGATTTCAAGTCATCATTCACGAAAGAAGAATTCGAGGCGATGGTCGAGCGCTGCAAGGAGTACATCCGCGCCGGCGACATCTTCCAGGTCGTGCCCTCGCAACGCCTCAGCATCGGCTTCCGCGCGCGCCCGGTCGACGTGTACCGCGCGCTGCGCGCACTGAATCCGTCGCCGTACATGTACTTCGTCGATCTTGGCGATACCCAGATCGTCGGCTCCTCGCCGGAAATTCTCGCCCGCTTCAAGGGCGGCAAGGTGGTCGTGCGCCCGTTGGCCGGGACTCGCCGGCGCGGCGCCACGCCAGCAGACGATGCCGCGCTGGAACAGGAGCTGCTGGCCGATCCGAAAGAACGCGCCGAGCACCTGATGCTGATCGACCTCGGTCGCAACGATGTCGGTCGCATCAGCGGAATCGGCGCCGTCGAAGTCAGCGATGCCTTCGCGATCGAGCGCTACTCGCACGTGATGCACATCGTCTCGCAGGTCGAGGGCACGGTGCGTCCCGGCACCAGCTACATGGACGTGTTGCGCGCCACCTTCCCGGCTGGCACGCTCTCGGGCGCGCCCAAGATCCGCGCGATCGAAATCATCCAGCAAATGGAACCCTTCAAACGCAACATCTACGCCGGTGCGATCGGCTGGATCGGCTGGTGGGGTGATGCCGACACCGCCATCGCGATCCGCACCGCGGTGATCAAGGATGGCCGCCTGCACGTGCAAGCCGGTGCCGGCATTGTGCACGACTCCGATCCCGCGTCCGAATGGGAAGAAACCATGAACAAGGGCCGCGCGCTGTTTCGCGCGGTGGCCGAGGCGGCGCGAGGCTTGTGACCTTGCGGGGCGCGTTGGCTGTTTGCGAGCCGGGCGAGCTGCCGCCCGTTTGCGCCGGTCGGTGTAGGGTTCGGAGTGACGTCCAGCCAAGGCAGATTTTCGAATGAAATGGTTGTTGAAAAAGTGCTTTCCTGCACTTTTTACTCGCGCCGTCGCTGCCGCGCTGCCGGTAGATCACGTCAATGCGTTCGCCGTCACGTTGCCGCATCTGGTTGAGCAGCGGTATCGGATCGTGAGCGTTGACGAAGCGCATCGCCTCGCCGCTTCCAGCGCATCCAGTGCGCCGCAGATCGCGGAGTGACGGAAACGGTGCGCCATGGCGCGGGCATCGAATGGATGCGGCGCATGGGTCGGGAGGTCGGCAGGCATGGCCATGGAGAATCCGCGCGCTGATCGGGCGGCAGCATGCTGGTGGCGACTGCGGCCCGCCTTGAGCTGTGTCAGTCAGTGCGTGGCGGCGCTGGCCGCGTGGCCCGCACCGGCGAGAAAGGTGTCGCGTTGCGCGGCCGGTTCGTTGCCGATTCGGCGCACCGCCGCGTAGAAGCGCGTCCAGTCGCCGTGGCATTGCCGGAACAACGCGGCGAACGCCGGCACGCCGCGGTCGTAAAGGCCAAACGGCAGCAGTTTGGCGTTGTTGATCGGCGTGTCGAACCAGTGGTCGTAGCCGCCGTAGCCATGCCAGGCAGTGTCGCGCAGGTGTTCGTAATCTGTGCGCATGGCGGCGAATATGCTGGCCTTGCGTTCGCGCTTGAGCGCGTCGGAATCGGTGCCGGCATACAAGCTTTTCAGCTTGTCGCGCGTGGCCAGCACCAGTTCGGTGAACTGGCGATCGCGCGCGGCTGCGGCCGGGTCGGGTGGCGGCAAGTGGTTGGCGGCGTGCCATTGGCGCAGGCCTTCGCGTTGCACGAAGGTTGCGAAGGACTCGTTGAAGGCCGTGTCGTTCTTGACGTAGTACTGCTGGTGCGCGAGCTCGTGGAAGATCGTGCCCACCATCTCGTCGTCGCTCCAGCGATCCATCGTGCTCAGCAACGGGTCGGCGAAATGGCCCAGTGTGGAATAGGCCGGCACGCCGCCGAGCCACACATCATCGCCCTGGGCCTCGAGCTTGCTTGCCAGTGCCTTGGCGCGGTCCTCGTGATAGAAGCCCTGGTAGGCCACGCAGCCGGCGATGAGGAAACAATGTTCAACGGGTTTCAGCGACAGCGGTGGCGTCGCGAACACGTTCCACATCACGAATGGACGGTGGATGTCGGCGTAGCTGGTGTAGCTCTTGTTGCGCGGCAGCTGCAAGGCATCGGAAGCGAACGCGCGGGCTCGTTGCGCGAGTTGCAGGCGCGTCCGGAGTTTGTCTGGAGTGTCGGGATTGGCAATGAGCTTGGGGATCGGCTCGCGCGCGCGCAACACCGCCATCTCGCCCGCAGCGAGATGGGCGTAGTAGCCGAGGGTGGAACAGCCGCCCAAAAGGCCAAATGCAACGCTGGCCGCTACGCCGGCGG
>DZCM01000076.1 GCA_022730295.1 Rhodanobacter sp.
TGGTGTCGCCGGCCTGGGCGACGTAGGTGCTGCTGCCTTGATCGGTGTTGCTGAAGCCGGTGACCGCCGCGAGCACGTTGATGGTGCCGTGTTCGTCGACGTTGGCGACCTGCTGGCCTTCGACGTAGGCGTAGTGTTCGACGGCGTAGCCGCCGTTGTCGGTGAGGGTGAAGCCGGTGGTGGTTTGTGTCGTGTCCAGCGCCTGGACGGCGTTGACCTTGATGCCACTGTTCGGCATCCCACCAGTGCCGTGGCTACCTGCAACCTCGACCTGGATGGGCGTGCCGCCGCTGCACGATGCAGGGCTGGACGATGCGCAGATCCTGCGCGTGGGCGAAATCACCGCCTACTTCAATTTCGTCAACCATCTTGCACTCGGGCTGGGCGTGCAGGTCGACGATGAGGACGTCACGGGCTACCGCGAGGGCAGTTGAATCCCGCGCGACCGCTGCATCACTCTGGCTCACGGCGCTGCTCACCCACGGTGCTAGGCTGATGGCGCAGGCCCAACGAGATCGACACCAACCACCCATGTCCGCATCCCTGCTCCAGCACGCATCGTTGCTCCGGCTCGCCGTGTTCGCCACGGTGTTCGCGGTGATGGCGCTGTGGGAGCTGGCCGCGCCACGGCGGCCGCAGCCGCTCGGCCGTCGCCATCGCTGGCCCGGCAACCTGGGCGTGGTGGTGGTCGACACGCTGCTGGTGCGGCTGTTGGTGCCCACCACGGCAGTGGCCGTGGCGCTCATTGCCAGCCAGCAGGGCTGGGGGCTGTGGCCGGCGCTGCATGTACCGGCATGGCTGGCCGTGGGTGGTTCGATCGTGCTGCTGGACATGGCCATCTATCTGCAGCACGTGCTGTTCCACTCCGTGCCGGTGCTGTGGCGACTGCACCGCATGCATCACACCGACCTGGAACTGGACGTGAGCAGCGGGGCGCGCTTCCATCCCGCGGAAATCCTGCTGTCGCTCGGTATCAAGATGGCGGTGGTGGCGGCGCTGGGGGCCCCCGCCGTGGCGGTGCTGGTGTTCGAGGTGCTGCTCAATGCCACCTCCATGTTCAGCCACGCCAATGTCCGCATGCCGCAGCAGCTGGACCGCGCGCTGCGCTGGTGGGTGGTGACGCCAGACATGCATCGCGTACACCACTCCTGGTATCCGAACGAGACCAACTCCAATTTCGGCTTCAACCTGCCCTGGTGGGACCGCCTGTTCGGCACGTACCGCGCCCAGCCGCGTGACGGCCACACGAACATGACGATCGGCATCAATCAGTTTCGAGACCCGCGCGAGCTTCGTCTCGACCGCATGTTGTGGCAGCCGCTGCGCGGACCGGCGGACAGTTACCCGATCAACACGCGACCGGAGCGCACCGATGATTCGAACATGCCGTGAACGACCGCGAAAACCACGCGGACGTCATGACCCGGTGTTTGTGATGACTGACTGAGAGTGATCAGGAAGCAGCCATCGACGGTGGATCTCCGAGCCCCTTTTTCCCTGGCTACGGAACCCCACTTTGCGGGCCGGTGCAAGCACATACCAGGTCAACACCTCCATCATCAGCAGGCGCGCGCAGCCGGTAGCAGCGTTCGGGGACTGAGGCCGCCGGAGCAGGTGGGGTGCGACGAAGGGCCATACCGGCGGCGTGGCCGCGAACAGGGTCGGCGACATGGTCACGGCTGGGGGTGATCGCCGCCGGCCGCCGATGGCGCAGTCTGGATGCGGGCGGGGACAGCATACTGGCCGGACCTGTCCATGCCCTTCATGTCCCTGCCCTTCATGTCCATGTCTTGCATCGCCGCCTGACTGTGGGCATGCGCGTCGCTGTCGTCGTGAGGGTGATCGCTGTCGTCGCCCATGTCCATGTCATCATCCGGCGGCGCCTTCGCCACGATGGCCTTGTATTCGGTCGGCGTCATGCCGGGCAGCTTCTCCAGGAAGGCCACCATGCTCCAGATGGTGGGGTCGTCGTGGCCCGCCATACCCCAGGCGGGCATCGCGCTCATCTTGATCCCGTGCTTGATGACCCAGAAGGCGTCTTTCGGATCGACGTGTACCTTGGAAAGATTGGGCGGCTGCGGGTACATGCCGGCCCGCAACTCGGAGTCGTCCACGCCGGGCGACAGATGGCAGCCGGTACACATCGCCGCGTACTGGCCGGCGCCCTTGAGTATCAGCTGCGGATCGTCGAGGTTCGGCACGGTCAGTTCCGCCGAGCGCAGGTGGATCGAGCGGTCGCGCAGTACCTGCAGGACCGCGAACACCGGTTTGGTATGGTGAACGTCCGCACCGATGTTGTAGAGGCCGGAGTAGACGAAGGCGCCCGCGCCGATGGCCAGTACGCCCAGCGTGACGGTGATGGTGATGAGGTGTGCGGTGTGTTTTTTCATGGGTCATGCCTTCAGAACCAGAAACGGACGCCGGCGACGATCTGTCGATCCAGGACGGGTTGATGATCCTGCCGCGCGTAAGCGGCCGTGGTGCCGAGGCGGCGCACCCAGTTCACGCCGATGTACGGCGCAAACTGGCGATGGAACTCGTAACGCAGACGCAGGCCGAACTGCACGTCTGAGACACCGCTACCGAGGCGTCGCAGCGGATCGTCCTTGCCGTACAGGTTGACTTCGGCCTCTGGCTGCAAGATCAGTCGCTGGGTGAACAGCAGTTCGTAGTCGGCCCGCAGACGCGCCGCGGTGCGGCCGTTGGCGCCGATGTAGCCGGTAGCTTCCAGCGCGAACCAGTACGGCGCCAGCCCCTGCACACCGAACGCGGCCCAAGTGCGTTTCGGGCCTTCGCCGAGATCCTGACGCACGCCGAGTTGGGTGCCCCAGTAGGCGGCGACGGCGTGGTTCCAGAAGGCTTCCAGGTCGCCATCATCGAGCTTGCCGCGGCTGCGTTCGCCTTCCGTACGCAGCCACAGTTTATTCGTGTCGTTGCCGTACCAGCCTTCGGCTTCCCACGTCTGGCCGTTCGCATCGCGACCGTGGAAGGCTTCCAGCTGGTCGATCAACACCATGCCCAATGGCGCGTTGTCGGCCATGTCCATACCCTGCATGGAACCGTAGCCGACGCCGTCGGAATAGTCGGGACTGCGCGCGCCGGGCGGCGGACTGCCGCCTTGCATCGGACCCATCGTCATGGCGGGCATCGCGCCCATGCCGGTCATGTCGCCTTGTCCTTTTGGGGGCGGCGTGATGCCGTCCATGGCGAGGAAAGCCGAGGTCTGGGGAGCAGTGACCGGTCTCTTCTGGGCTTTCCTGGCGGGCGCGTTCGTGGCCGGTTTCGCGACGCTACTGGCGGAAGCCGTCATCGTCATACCGGCCGTGCTGCCGTGCTCCATAGCCGGCATCGAACTCATGTCCATCGACGGGGCACTGCTGGACGCGAGCACCCTCTGCGTCGCAGCGGCCAGCGGCAACGCCAGCAGCAGTGCAGCCAGCAAGGCCGCACGAGGCGGAACGAGCGAGGAGTTGCGACGATGCATCTTCATGACACCACCACCTCGCGGAACATGCCCGCATCCATGTGGTAGAGCATGTGGCAGTGATAGGCCCAGCGCCCCAGCGCATCGGCCGTAACCCCGTAGGCCACGCGCTGTGCCGGCTGCACGTTGACGGTGTGCTTGCGGACCTGGAAGCCGCCCCCTGGATTCTCCAGCTCGCTCCACATGCCATGCAGATGGATCGGGTGATTCATCATGGTGTCGTTCACCAGCACGAGGCGAAGCCGCTCACCGGCACGAAAATGGATGGGCTTGGCATCTGAGAACTTCACGCCGTCGAACGACCACATGTAGCGCTGCATGTTGCCGGTCAGGTGCAGCTCGATCTCGCGGCCCGGTTCGCGCGGGTCGATGGAGCCACCGATCGTGTGCAGGTCGGCGTAGGTGAGCACGCGGCGGCCGTTATCGCGCAGACCCGTGCCCGGGTCGTCAAGATTCGTGCGCGGCATGTCCACGTGCATGTCGACGCCCGGGTTGTGATATTCGGTGCGAGCGTGGCGAACCACGGGCGCGGCCGGTGTGGCCATGCTGCCCCTATTGCCGGGCATGTCCTGCATCCCTTGCATGCTGCCGTGGCCGCTGCTGCCCTGCGCCATCGCCCCCATCATGTCCACCATGCTCACGGGCATGCGCGGATCCATCGCCGGTACGGGAGCTTCCATGCCAAGCCGGGGCGCCAACGTGCCGCGCGCGTAGCCGCTGCGGTCGATCGACTGGGCGAAGATCGTGAACGCCCGATCCTCTCGTGGCTCGACGATCACGTCGTAGGTTTCCGCCACCGAAATGCGAAACTCGTCGACCGACACCGGCTCGACATCCTGGCCATCCGCGGAGACCACGGTCATCTTCAGGCCAGGGATGCGCACGTCGAAGATCGTCATGGACGAGCCGTTGATAAAGCGCAGGCGGACCTTCTCGCCGGGTTTGAACAGGGCGGTCCAGTTGCCGGCCGGCGCGGCGCCATTCATCAGGTAGGTGTAGGTGTAACCCGAGACGTCGCTGAGATCGCCGGGATTCATGCGCATCTGGTTCCACATCTTGCGCTCGGCCAGCGCCTGACGCAGCCCCTGTTCGCGCACGTCGCGGAAGAAATCAGATACGGTCGGCTGTGCGAAGTTGTAGTAATCGCTCTGGCGTTTCAGCGTGGCGAAGATGTGCTCGGGGCTGGCATCGCTCCAGTCGTTCAGCATCACCACGTAATCGTGTCTGGATGGGTTGCGCTCCGGACCGGCCGGTTCGATCACCAACGGGCCGTATAGGCCGGTCTGCTCCTGAAAACCGGAGTGCGAGTGGTACCAGTAGGTACCGCTCTGGCGCACAGGAAAGTGGTAAGTGAAGGTTTCGCCCGGCGCGATGCCGGGGAAGCTGATACCCGGCACACCATCCATCTGAAAGGGGAGCAGGATGCCGTGCCAGTGGATGGAGGTGGGGGCCCGAAGATGGTTGGTGACGCGTAGCGTGACGGTGGTGCCTTCCTTCCAGCGCAGGATCGGGCCGGGGATACTCCCGTTGACCGTGGTCGCCAGGCGTGTCGCACCGGTGTAATTCACCGGTGTCTCGGCGATATCCAGCGCGAAGTCAGTGCCGCTCAGCACCGTGGGCTGGCCGGGACTCGTCAACGCCCAGGCGTTTGCAGGGCGCAACAGGCCAAGACCAGTGACGGCACCGCCGATGGCGATGCCTTGGACGAAACGTCGCCGGGATAAATCTGTAAGAGGCGGGGGGTACGATTTCATGGGAACTCTCCTGGACAGCCGGCATCGCGCGTGTCGACACCGGGCACAGCCAATTGCCACGATGATCGACGCGCGGCCATCACGAGCAAAGCACGTCGAAAACGAGGGAGAGTCAGACCGCCGGTGGTCGCAACGGAGGGGCGGTATTCAACGAAGGCGCCATGACAGACAGCGGCATGGCGTAGCGGGCAGTCATGGCAACCGCAGCGAGAACGACAACCGTTGCCGGTGGCAACGTGGAATTGCACATCGCGGCGCAATGGCAAGCATGACCTGTCGCACCACCGCAGCAACCATGCTGAGCGTCGCAACAGGGGCGGGATCCATTGCTGGCCACGTGGTGATGACAATGTTCACCGACCACCGCAACCGTTATGTGCACGGGATGGGAACGCGGCACTCCCGCCATGCCCATCGGCGCGGCCGCCAGCGAGTTGACCACCAGCAGCACCCACGCGAGCATACCCAGCGCCCGCAGCAGGCGTGAACGCATGAACTGGCGTAGCGTAAAAGTCATGCGCCGAGCTTACCCGTGCCGCCCCGCCGCCTCAACTCTGGAGCCGGGTGCGGTGTAGCCGCCAGTGGGTAGTGCCCCGCGGCAGCCCAAGCCTGCGCTCAGGTACGCTTACCCTGCGGCCGGCAACCTGCCCAGCACGCTTGTCGCATCAAACGGTCCCGGCTCCGCAATCAGCTTGCGCGCGGCAGCAACCTGATCCCAGGTGTTCCACAGCAGCACGCCGCGCACGCGGCTGCCATCGAGGTAATACACCACGCCCTCGCGGAACGGCGTCACCCACTGCTCGACCGTTTCCAGACGCGCATCCAGGATTCCGACGGCTTCGTAACCGAGATCGAAAAGGTCGGAATAGAAGAACGGCAACTCGTTGTAGGGCGCGTCCTCGCCGGCCATGCACTTGCCAGCGCGCGCGCCCATGGTGTTCGCGGCATCCGCATGTTCGACGCGCAGGCGGCGCCCCAGCACCGGTGCGGGAAATGCGGCCACGTCACCGGCAGCGTAGATGTCGGGATCGGACGTCTGCAGGTGCGCGTTCACCACGATGCCGTTGTCGACTTCCAGGCCGGCGTCCCTGGCGAGCTGCACGTTCGGAATGATGCCGAGCCCGGCGACCACGCCGTCAACCTTCAACGTGCTGCCATCCGAGAGCGTCAGTGCTTGCGCGCTGCCGCCCGTGGCGGTCATGCCCGTGCGCACGTCAACGCCCTGCGCGCGGTAGTACGCGGTGACGGCGTCGGCCAGTGCCCGCGGGTAGGCACGCGCGCAGATGCCGTCTTCGGGAAACAGCATGGTTACCCTGCAATCATTCGTCGCCAACGCCGCTGCGATCTCGCTGCCGATGAAGCCGCCACCGATCACCGCAAAGTGCTGGCCGGGCTTGGCTGCGGCACGCAGGCGCCGGTAGTCGCCGACGGTACGGTAGTAGATGAAATCATCGCCGCCGAACGGCAACCTGCGCGGCGCGCCGCCAGTCGCGATCAGCAACTTTCCGTAACGCCACGTGTCGCCCACGTCGTCGGTGACGGTGTGCGCGGCGCGCTCGATTTTCACTGCGTTGCGCTGCAACGTGACTTCCGCGCGCGCCTTGTCGAGTGCACGCCAGATCGCGTCCTCCCTGCCGTCTTTCCACAACGCCTTGCTGAGCGGCGGGCGATCGTAAGGCGGATCGGCTTCCGCCCCCAGCATCGCGATGGTGGCGTTCGCGGCGGCCCCGCGCAGCGCCTGCGCCGCGGCTTCGCCGGCCATGCCGGCGCCGATGATCAGGTAGTCGTGGCTATGCTGCATGATGGCGTCCTCGTGTGATCGCGCGGATGTCCGCCGAGGATATACTCGCTGGTGCGCGGCATTCACAGCGAGGGCTGTGGAATCGCTCTGCCATGCGCTCCGGCGCGTTCCCTGCAGGCTCACGGATGCCGCGACCTGCAAGGCCGTGATCGAACAACGGTCGCGCCTTCCGGCGCTCCTGCAACAGGCACATCGCGTCAAGCGACAGCATTCCTGCTACTGCCGGATCTCGCGCCCATTCGCGGGCGTGGCCGCAAACCCGGGTGTTGCGCGCCAGGGATTGATGTCGATGCCGCCGCGGCGCAGGAAGCGTGCATACACCATGACTTCCAGCGGCGCACAACGCTTCACGACATCCATGAAGATGCGTTCGACACAGGCTTCATGGAAGTCCGGATGCTCGCGAAACGATACGAGGTAGCGCAGCAACCCGTCGTGCCCGATGGGCATGCCGCGATAACGGATCTGCACACTGGCCCAATCCGGCTGTCCGGTAACCGGGCAACGCGAGCGGAACAGCCGCGACACCAGTGACTCCTCGACCACGCGCGCACGCGACCGCGTGCGCAGCTGCGCCGGTTCGGGCGAGTCGTAGTGCGTGATGGCGAGTTCGGCAGCATCGATCGATTCGCCCGCCAAACTGGCGACGCCGAGGTGGTCGAAACGGTCGGGCTCGAACAATTCGACCGCCACCTCGGCGCCCACGCAAACCGAGACATCCCGCGCGATGCGCGCGCGCACCGCGTGCGCATCATCGCAGCGCGTCATCGCATAGCCGCCGAGATACAGCTTCAGCGACTTCGACTCGACGATATTCGGCGAAGCACACGGCACTCGGATCTCGGCGACCGCCACACGCGGTTTGCCGCGCGCATCCAGCCACGACAACTCCCAGGCATTCCAGATGTCCGCGCCCGCGAACGGCAAGGCATCGCGTGTGATGCCAAGCGGCTGCCGCGCCTGCGCGCGCGCGACCGCGAACAGCACCGCCGGATCGACGCGCGCCGGATATTCGGTTTCACGGCCAAGTGGAACGGCGCCCGGGCCAGGTGTTGGGTCTGTCATGCGCATGATGCGATCAGCCGCGCGTGCCGCCGCCCACGATCACGACGTGCTTGACCGGCGACTCAGCCTCGGTACGCGGACCGGCGCGCCGCACCCGAACGTTGTGGTTGCAAGCGGTGGCGGTAGCGTCGGACATCAAATGGTTCGCTCAAAGTGGAGAAGCGCCACTGCTTTTCGCGGCGGAGCAGTGCGAGTTGCGCAGCCGTTGACGATATCACCAACATGCCCGCGCAAGACGGGATCCGCGTGCCCGCAACGCAAACGGGGCGGCAGCGTGCCGCCCCGCTGCGTTCGCCACGGCCAGGCTGCGCGATCATTCCACCTGCGGTGAAGGCAACACATGCGCGTCGTCGGGGCCGGCATCATCCGCGCGCTTGGCGTGGTGGTTCTCACCCAGCACCAGATACACCGCGGGCACCACGAACAGCGTGAACAGTGTGCCGATCGACAAGCCGGTGAAAATCACCAGGCCCATGTCGTGGCGTCCCGCCGCACCCGCGCCGCCCGCGAACACCAGCGGCACCACGCCCAGAACCATCGCCAGCGTGGTCATCAGGATCGGGCGCAACCGCACCGCCGCGGCTTCCTCGATGGCCTCGCGTTTGGACATGCCGCGCAACTGTTGCGCCTCGTTGGCGAACTCCACCATCAGGATGCCGTGCTTGCTGATCAATCCAACCAGCGTCACCAGTCCGACCTCGGTGTAGATGTTGAGCGAAGACAGGCCGAGGTTGATGAAAAGCAGCGAACCGAAGGTCGCCATCGGCACCGCGACCAAGATCACCAGCGGATCGCGGAAGCTCTCGAACTGCGCCGAAAGCGCCAGGAACACGATGATGATCGCGAACATCAGCGTGAACAGGAAGCCGCCGGACTCCTGCATGAACTGGCGCGACTGGCCCGCGTAATCGGCACTGTAACCGGTCGGCGCAACCTGACGGAGCGTGTCCTGCATGAAGGCAAGCGCCTGTCCCAGCGATACGCTGGGCGCGATCACGCCGGAGATGGTCGCCGAGTTCAGTTGCTGGAAGTGGTTGATCGATTCCGGCACCGTCTGGTACGTGAGATGTGCGACGGTCGAAGCCGGAATCATGCCGCCCGACGGCGTCTTGAGGTAGTAGTTGTCGAGCTGCGAGGGGTTCAGGCGATCGACCTGCGCGACCTGCGAGATCACGCGATACGCGCGCCCCGAGATCGAGAAGTAATTGACGTAGTTGCCGCCCAGCGCCGCCGACAGCGCGGCGCCCACGCTCTGCTGGGTCAGGCCGAGTGCCGCGACCTTGTCGCGGTCCAGCCTCACCGTCGCCTGCGGCTGGTCGATCTTCAGGTCCGTGTTGACGAAGAAGAACATGCCCGAGGCCTGGGCCTTGGCCAGCACCTGCTGCGCCACGTCGTTGAGGTTCTCCAGCGGCTGGGTGGTCTTGATCACGAATTGCACCGGCATGCCGAACGCGCCCGGCAGCGACGGGAACTGGAACACCGCCATCTGCGCACCGGCGATGCCGTCGAGCTTGGGCTGGATGGCTTGCTGGATCTCGGTCGCGCTGCGGCTGCGCTCACCCCATGGCTTCAGCATGATGCCGGCGAATCCCGAGTTCACCGCACCCATGCCGGTGAACTGGAAGGTGTGGGTGTACTCGGGCAACGCCTTGGCGATGTCGAAGACCTGCTTGGTATACAGGCCCATCTGGGTGATGGTCGCGTTGGGCGGACCCTGGGTCTGGACCAGCACGATGCCCTGGTCTTCCTGCGGCGCAAGTTCCGACTTGGCGGTCTTGAACAGGTACACATTGCCGGCCAGGATCAGCGCGCCGAACACGATCGCGACCACCCAGGTATCCAGCGAAGAGTGCAGCATCCGCCGGTAGCGGTCGCGCACCCAGTTGGAAACCTTGTCGATGCGCTTGACGAGCACCTTCTGGTGATCCGATTCGCGCAATACCTTCGAGCACAGCATCGGCGACAGGGTCAGCGCGATGATCGCGGAAATCACCACCGCGCCGGCGAGGGTGAACGCGAATTCGGTAAACAGGGCGCCAGTGAGGCCGCCCGAGAATCCGATCGGAACGTATACCGCGATCAGAACGATGGTCATCGCGATGATCGGCGAAGCCAGTTCGCGCGCCGCCAGCAGCGCCGCCTTCAAAGGCGAGTGCGCATCCTTCATGTGGCGGTCGACGTTCTCGACGATGATGATCGCGTCATCCACCACCAGGCCGATCGCCAGCACCAATGCCAGCAAGGTGAGCAGGTTGATCGAGTAACCCAGCACCAGCATCACCATGAAGGCGCCGATCAGCGACAGCGGCATCGCCAGCAACGGGATCAGCAACGAACGCAGGGTGCCAAGGAACAGGAAGATCACTACCGCGACGATCAGGAACGTCTCGACCAGGGTCTGCACCACCTCGTCGATCGAGGCGCGGATGAAATCGGTGCCGTCGTAGGCAATGTGGCCAGACAGTCCGGCCGGCAATTGCGACTGGATCTGCGGGAACACCTTGCGCACACGCGAGATCACGTCCAGCACGTTGGCATCCGGCGCGGCCTTGATGCCGATCGCGACGGTATGTTGGCCATCGAAGGCGAATTCGGAGTTGTAATCCTCCGCGCCCAACTGAACGTCGGCGACATCCTTCAGCCGCACGATGTCGGCGCCGTCGGCCTTCACCACCAGGTTCTTGAACTCGTCGACCGTGTGCAGGCCGGTAGCCGCAGTCAGCGTCACCGAGGTCATCTGGCCCTTGGTGGAACCGATCGCCGAGAGATAGTTGTTGGCCGCGAGTGCAGCGTTGACGTCAGTTGCGGTAACCCCGTGCGCCGCCATCTTCACCGGATCCAGCCACGCGCGCAGCGCGAACGTTCGCGCGCCGATGATCTGTGCGCTTTGCACGCCTTCGACCGCGCTCAACTGCGGCTGCACCACGCGGGTCAGGTAATCGGTGATCTTGTTCGCGGCCAGCGTGCCCGAAGAGAACCCGAGGTACATCGAGGCGACCTGCTCGCCGGTTTGCAACGTGATGACTGGCTGCTGGGCCTGCTGCGGCAATTGGTTCTTCACCGAGTTCACCAGCGCCGAGATTTCCGTCAGCGCCTTGTTGCCGTCGTAGTTGAGGCGCAGCGTCGCGGTGATCATCGACACACCAGGCGTCGACTGCGAGGTCATGTAGTCGATGCCCTGCGCCTGCGCGATGGCCTGCTCCAGCGGCTGGGTGATGAACCCGGCCATCGTTTGCGCATCAGCCCCGTAGTACGCCGTCACGACCGTGATCGTGGCGCTCTCGGTTTTCGGATACTGGCGAATCGGCAGGGAAGTCACCGCCCGCAAGCCGAGCACCAGGATCAGCAGGCTGACCGTGGCGGCAAGTACCGGGCGCTTGATGAACAGGTCGGTGAATTTCATGGGATCGCTTTAGCTGTGGAGTCCTTCCCCTGCGTGCGGGGGAAGGTTGCCGAAGGCCGGACGGGGGCCCCGTCTCGCCGTGGTTCATCGTGCTTCGTCATCCCGGCGCAGGCCGGGATCCATTGGCCAAGGCTGTCGTCGTGTAAAACCGACATCCATGTCGGATTCCGCGCGCCTCCCGGGCGCGCGTGTGACTTTCTCTTGCGTGGCCAAGAGAAAGTCACCAAAGAGAAGGCCACCCCGCGGACGCGCCC
>DZCM01000077.1 GCA_022730295.1 Rhodanobacter sp.
CACGGCAGACCGTGCAATCGCAGCGATGCGAGCCAACTATAAATTCAACCCCTGTAAACCGATGGAAGTCCCACACGTAATAATGCACCAGACGTCATGTCCTCCACCACACCATAAGCCTCTGAATCCCCTCCACAACGATTGGAGGCGTTATGTATTTTATGGACATTGCGAGCCTCTCATGCCGCACAGTTTTTCGACGCTTGAAAATGATTGTGGTGTGAGATTCCGTCGATTCAATTTCCGGGCGCCCGTTTGAATAATAATAAGCGGCCGCAGATCGCCGTGGACGCCGATTGGGTGCGGCAACCGGCGTGGGGTGACCGTGCAGACTCGCCGAAGACTGTGAAAACAAAATCGACCGGCCAAAAACCGGCAGAACCTCGACTTCGCATTTTTCTTTATCCGCGTCCCACAATTCAAGCGCCCCGCCATAGGCGGGCAGCCAATCCTTGTTGAGATAGGTAATAAAAACAAGGCGATTATCGAGCTTCGTTTCCAAATGCCGGTTGAAATCGACGTGCATGGCGAACTTACCGCCCGTGGGTATTTGATGGAGACCACCACGGCTCAAGCTGGGGTCGGTGATGATTCCTTCGATACCAGTAATTTCCCTCAGGAAACTAATGAATCTGGATGAGTTAATTGTATTGAAATAAAGCTCCGAGGCATGACCGAGGCGCGGAAACGGCCGCGTCGAGATTTTCTTCTCAGTCATCGTATAGGAGACGCGCACATGATCCTTTGTTAAATGATCAAAGTCTTCATGCATAAGCTCCAAGAGTTCTGGAGAAAATAAACCTTCAAAAACAAGGTGTGGAAATGGCTTGTTGTTTTTAAATGTCTGCCTCAATTCAGAGATTTTGCTCGAAACAAAGAACTCTTCGTTGATTATTTCGTCGAATCCGAGCGTTTTACCGCCAATGGCAATATGATCGGATTGGAGCTGGTCAGGCTTGGCTAAAATGATTTTCACCATGAAAATATCATCCCCTCAAAATGCCGCCCCAGTCGCTTCCAAACCAGTCGCCTCCAACGCTGCCATGATTTTTTTCGTGCGGCGCGAAGGCTCTCCTTCGAGTTGCTTTCCTGAACAAATCTATCCACAAACCCACTATTGCAGAGACAAGCCGCCACCCCCTGGCGTCTTGAAGCGAAGTTTTCATTTGCGCGCGCACACCGGTCGTGAACAGCGCCATCCCAAGAGGTTCATCCCCGATTTTTCTATACACGAAACCATGACACGGTACGTTAATATAAAGTTAAATGCAATACGAAAACCCGATTGGCGCGGATCCTCAGCTGGGAAAGTTGATGGCCTGACGCAGAATCGGCCCACGGGCAGGCATGCACCTGGCGCAGGCAGAGCGCCATTTGGCCCGACGGGACGAGCTCTAGCGCAGGCTGGATCGTCGCACCATCAACTTCACCGGCAGCACCTCACTCTCTACCGGCTCGCCGCGGATCAGCCCGAGCAGGCTGTCGACCAGCATCTCGCCCGCCTGGCGGGTGTCCTGCATCACGGTGGTCAGCGGTGGATTGACGAAGCTGGCGGTGGCGATGTCATCGAAACCCGCCAGCGCCACGTCCTCGGGCACGCGCAGGCCGTGGTCGTGGATGGCGCGCATGGCGCCAATGGCGATCAGGTCGCTGGCCGCGAACACCGCGTCGAAATCCACCGCGCGCGCGATCAGCAGACGCATCGCCTGATGGCCGGACTGCTCGGTGCTCTCGGCGTTTTCCTGCAGCGCAGGATCCACCGCCAGCCCTGCCTGCGTCAGCGCATGCGCATAGCCCCGATAGCGCTCGAAAAATTCCGGGTAATGGCTGGAGGCATCGCCTAGAAATGCGATCCGCCGGCAGCCGCGCTGCAGCAGATGCTCGGCCACGGCGTGGCCGCCGCAAAAATTGTCGCAGCCGAACGACACGCCCGGCTGTCCCGGCAGCACCGCGCCCCAGCGCACGAAGCGGGTGCCCTGCGCCACCAGCTTCTCCAGCTTGTCGCGATGGGGCAGATAATCGCCGTAGCCGAGCAGGATGATGCCGTCGGCCTTCTTGCTGTCGGCAAAATCCGCGTGCCAGTCGTGCGACAGCTGCTGGAACGAGATCAGCAGGTCGTAGCCCTGGCGCGCGCAGGCGCGGGTAATCGAACCGAGCATCGAGAGGAAAAACGGGTTGATGTGCGACTCGTCGGCGGTGGGATCCTCGAAGATCAGCAACGCCAGCGTGCCGGAATACATCCGACGCAGATTCGAGGCGTTCTTGTCCAGCGTGTAGTTGAGCTGGTCCGCCGCCGCCTGGATACGCAGGCGGGTCTCTTCATTGACCAGCGGGCTGCCGCGCAATGCGCGCGACACCGTGGCCTGGGATACCCCGGCCAGGTGGGCGATGTCGATCGATGTGGGTTTTCCCTTCATGCGCAACGCACCCGGCACGCCCTGCACGCCGGCATGGCGCGGGCGGTGCCCGATGCTAGCCGTTTTGGGCGGCTGCCGCCGCTTGCACTGCGGCATGGATCGACGACTTGTTGCGCAGCACCGGTCAGCCGTGCATGTCTTCCAGCTCCACGCCCTTGGTCTCGCGCACGGCGTACAGCACGAAGATCAGCGACAGCAGCGCAAACCCCGCATACAGGCCGTAGGCAAAGGTGAGCCCGATCTGCGCCAGCGCAGGGAAGGTGCTGGTGATCGCGAAGTTGGCCAGCCACTGCGCCGAGGCCGCCACCGCCAGCGCGGTGGCGCGGATCCGGTTGGGGAACATCTCGCCCAGCAGCACCCATACCACCGGGCCCCAGCTCACCCCGAAAAACACCACGTAGGCATTCGCCGCCACCAGCGCCACCATGCCCAGCGCACCCGGCAGGCTCAGCGTGTCGCCGCTGCCGGTGGCCTGCGAAAAGCACCACGCCATCATGCCCAGGGTGATCGCCATGCCGGCGGAGCCGATCGCCAGCAGCGGCTTGCGCCCGATCCGGTCGACCAGCGCAATGGCCACCAGCGTCACCAGCACGTTGACGATCGAGGTGACCACGGTGATCTTGAACGCATCGGCCTCGCTGAAGCCCACCGAATGCCACAGCGTGGACGAGTAATAGAAGATCACGTTGATGCCCACGAACTGCTGGAACACCGACAGCAGGATGCCGATCCACACCACCGGCAACAGCCCCGCGAACGTCCCGCGCAAGTCACGCAGCCGCGGCCGGTGCTCCGAGCGCAGGCTGTCCTCGATGTCCTGCAGCTTGCTGTCCAGCGCGCGGTCGCTGCGGATGGCCAGCACCTGCCGCAATACGGTGCGCGCATCCGCCAGCCGGCCCTTGGCAACCAGGTAGCGCGGCGATTCGGGGATGGCCAGCACCAGCGCGCCATAGATCAGCGCCGGCACCACCGCCAGCAGGAACATCCAGCGCCACGTGGCCAGCCCCAGCCACCACAAATGCGAGGCGCCGCCCGACGCGCCAGCCAGCCATGCATCGCTCAGCAGCGCCGCGAAGATGCCCAGCACGATCGCCAGCTGCTGCAGCGAGCCCAGCCGCCCGCGCACCTGCGCCGGCGACACCTCGGCGATGTAGGTCGGGGCAATCACCGACGCCACGCCCACGCCGATGCCGCCGACCAGGCGCCACACGATCAGATCCCACAGGCTGGTCGCCAGACCGGAGCCCAGCGCAGTCACCACCAGCAGCACGGCGGCCACCTGCATGGTGCGCACGCGACCCCAGCGGTTGGCCAGCATGCCGGCATACCAGGCGCCCAGCGCCGAACCCAGCAACGCGCAGGACACCGCGAAACCGGTTTGCGTGGCGTCCAGCGCAAAACTGCCGCGGATCGCCTCGACCGCGCCGTTGATCACCGCCGTGTCGAAGCCGAACAGGAAACCGCCAAGCGCCGCCGCCGCCGAAATCAGCACCACCCGCAAGGTCGCGTGCTGGCCCAAACCGTCTGTCGCATCCGCAGTCGTCATGGCGTCTCCCCTGGTGGCCGTCAAATGCGGCCGATTCTGTGCTGCGCGGGCAAGTGTGTCCGATTGAATACGTATGCAGCGGCGTCGCAGTCCCGCCGGATGCGGCCAGGCAGTTGCCTGCTGCAGGCGCGATTCGGGCCAGCGCGCCTGACCGCGCTTCAAACATCGCCAGGCATGACCGGCACGGGGATGGGTCATGGCGCGGCGTTGATCACCGCCAGGAAATCGCGGCCGTAGCGCTTGAGCTTGGCCTCGCCGACACCGCTGACGCTGGCCAGTTCGTCCTCGTTGGCCGGCAGCGCGCGCAGCATCGCCAGCAAGGTGGCGTCGTGAAACACCACATACGGCGGCACGCCCTGCTGTCTGGCCAGCTGCGTGCGCAGTGCGCGCAGCGCGTCCCACATCGACTGCTCGTAGGCCTCGATGCCCAGGCTGCCGCCGCTGCCCTGGGCACCGGTGACCAGCTGGCTGTCGCGCCGGCGGCGCACGCCACGCTCGGGCCGCGCATCCTCGCGCAGCTTTACCGGCTGGCCGCCGCTGAGCACCACGCGGCTGGCAGCGGTGAGCCGCAGCGTGCCGTAGCCTTCGGCGTCGGCCTCCAGCAGGCCGGCGGCGAGCAGCTGGCGGAACACCGAGCGCCACTGCTTGTCGTCCAGCTCGGCACCGATGCCGAAGGTGCTCAGCCGGTGATGGTCGAGGCTGCGCACGCGCTCGGTCTCCTCGCCGCGCAGCACGTCGATCACATGGCCCGAACCATAGCGCTGGCCGGTGCGGTACACCGCCGACAACGCCTTCTGCGCCGGTACGGTGGCATCCCAGGTTTTCGGCGGCGCCACGCAGTTGTCGCAGTGGCCGCAGGGCTCGGGATAAACCTCGCCGAACGCGCCCAGCAGCAGCTGCCGGCGGCAGCCGGTGGCCTCGGCGTAGGCCAGCAGCAGTTCGAGTTTGTGCCGCTCCACCCGCTTGCGCTCGTCGGCCGATTCGGACTGCGCGATCATCTGGCTCATCGTCACCACGTCGGCCAGGCCGTAGATCATCCACGCCTCGGCGGGCAGCCCGTCGCGGCCGGCGCGCCCGGTTTCCTGGTAGTAGCCCTCGATGCTGCGCGGCAGGTCCAGATGCGCCACGAAACGCACGTCCGGCTTGTCGATGCCCATGCCGAAGGCCACCGTGGCCACCATCACCACGCCGTCCTCGCGCAGGAAACGCTGCTGGTTTTTCGCGCGGGTCGCCGCATCCAGCCCGGCGTGATACGGCAGCGCCTCGATGCCGGCCTCGGCCAGCTGCGTGGCGGTGTCGTCCACCTTGCGCCGGCTGAGGCAATAGACGATGCCCGACTCGCCGCGATGGCCCTGCAGAAACTGCATCAGCTGCACCTGCGGCTTGTGCTTCAACATCACCCGGTAGCCGATGTTGGGACGGTCGAAGCTCGACACGAACTGGTGCGCCTGCTGCAGCGCCAGCCGCTCGACGATCTCCTCGCGCGTGCGCGGGTCGGCCGTGGCGGTTAGCGCGATCCGCGGCACGGCGGGGAAGCGCTGGTGCAGGATCGCCAGCTCGCGGTATTCCGGGCGGAAATCGTGGCCCCACTGCGACACGCAATGCGCCTCGTCGATCGCGAACAGCGCGACTTCGGTGCGTTCCAGCAGGCCCAGGAAGCGCCCGGTCAACAGCCGCTCGGGCGCCACGTAGAGCAGGTTCAGCTCACCCGCCAGCAGTTGCCGTTCCACCTCGCGCTGCGCCTCGGCGTCCAGGCTGGAATTGAGAAATGCCGCCGCCACGCCGGCCTCGCGCAGCGCGTCCACCTGATCCTGCATCAGCGCGATCAGCGGCGACACCACGATGCCGGTGCCCTGCCGCAGCAGCGCGGGGATCTGGTAGCACAGCGACTTGCCGCCACCGGTCGGCATCAGCACCAGCGCGTCACCGCCTTGGCTCAGATGCTCCACCACCGCCTGCTGCTGGCCGCGAAACGCGGGATATCCGAAAACGCTTTGCAACAGGTCGAGGGCAGTGGGTTTCATCGGCTGCATGCTATCAAAGCGAGGCTGCTGGCAGGCCCCACAGCGCATGATCGAGATCGCCATCCAGCCCGAAGCGCGACAGCGCCACGCGCCCGTTGTTCACCTCGACACCCTCGGCGCGCAGCAGCCGGGATTGCTCGTGAAAGCCGTCACTGCCGGCGGGCAGCGCGATCCGGCCGCTGGCGCGCAGTACCCGATGCCACGGCAGTGCCAGCCCCGCCGGCGTCTGGCCCAGCAATTTGCCCACCAGCCGCGCGCGTCCAGGCAGCCCGGCGCGGGCGGCGATGGCGCCGTAGCTGGCCACGCGCCCGACCGGTATCGCGGCGATGGCGGCGTAGATACGTTGATGACTGGAGTGCATGCTTGGTCCTTCGACGGTTAACGCCACGCCAACGGCCGGGCGTGGCAGAGTACAGCGTCTCTCCACCCTGGAAGCTGCTCCATGCGCCACTTCGAAGCGGTCCGATCCCACCTCGGCAGCCAGCACACGCTGCGCAACAATGACCCCTACCTGATCAGCTTCGATCTGCAGTTGCCGCACGATCGCCACCAAGGCATTTACCTGGCCGAGTTGGAGGACGAATCGGGCCGCCGTTACCTGCGCATTTCCACCCCGATCGGACCGCTGGCCGGCACCGACCCGATGCGCTGTCTGCGCTTCAACTGGCAGCAGCGCACCGGCTTTCTGGCGGTGGCCGACCTCGACGGCTCGCCCTACCTGCACCTGTGCGAAAACCGCCCGTACGAGTTGCTCGAGGCGAGCGAACTGCAGCGGCTGATCGGCGAACTGGGCAGCCTGGGCGACCAGCTGGAGCAGGTCATCGCCAGCCCGGAAGACGCGCTTTGACGCCGGCAGCGCCGTCACATGCGCTCACCTGCAAATCGGGCGCTGCGGCTGTGCTGCAGCTTTTCCATCGGTTCGATGCGGCGGCGACGCAGCGGGCGGATCGTCTCGGCCCCTCGCTTGATCGCTGCCACGCCAGCATGCGCCCGCCTGGATCGATGCCGGGCGGGCTTATGGCAGGAGGCAAGAATCCTCACGCCCGGCCTGCGCCACGATGGCCACCGACCGGGCCGGGTGCCGGTTGGCCCGGCAGCCCTTACACTCGCGTCATGGAACGCATTTTTTCGACGACCGCATGCTGAGCGAAATCGCGCTGGTACTGGTGCTGGCCCTGTGCAACGGCTTTTTCGCCCTGTCCGAGATGGCGCTGGTCGCCTCGCGCAAGAGCCGGCTCAAGCAGATGGCGAAAACCAGCCGCCGCGCGGCGCTGGCGCTGCGTCACGCCGAGGCGCCGGAGCGCTTCCTGTCGACCGTGCAAGTGGGCATCACCCTGGTCATGTTGATCACCGGCGCGATCGCCGGCGATGCGCTGGGCGGCCATATTGCCGAGGCGCTCAAGGGCGAGCAGCTGGCGTGGCTGATGCCGTACTCGCGCGTGCTCGGCATCGTGCTGGGCTTCGTGCTGATCTCCTTCATCCAGATCGTGATTGGCGAACTGGTGCCAAAACGGCTGGCGCTGTCGGCGCCGGAAAAGCTTTCAAGCTACGTCGCCTATCCGATGCTGCTGCTGGCACGACTCAGCGCGCCCTTCGTGTGGCTGCTCAATGCATCCAGCGGCTGGCTGCTGCGGCTGCTGCGGGTCACGCAAAAAGGCCATGGCGCAGTGACCGAGGAGGAGATCCGCCTGCTGGTGGCGGAAAGCGCCGAACAAGGCGTGCTCGACCCCGACGAGCACAACATGGTCAACCGCGTGCTGCGGCTGGGCGACCGCACGGTGGACAGCGTGATGACCCCGCGCATGCGCATCGCCTGGCTGGACATCGCCGGCAGCCGCGAGGAAAACATCGAGGTGCTGCGGCAGACGCCGTACTCGCGCTATCCGGTGTATCGCGGCGACGAGAGCGAGGTGGTCGGCGTGGTCGAGGTCAAGCGCATGCTGCGCAGCTTCACCGAGGGCAGCCCGGAGTTGTTCGACCATCTGAACAAGCCGCTGTTCGTGCCCGCCACCGCGCGCGCGCTGGACCTGCTGGAGGAGTTTCGCGACGCCGAGACGCCGCTGGCGCTGGTGGTGGACGAGTATGGCGACATCGAAGGCGTGGTCACCGTCAACGACCTGCTGGCGGCGGTGGTTGGCGTCAGCCAGGTGGCCGAGGGCGGCGATGGCGAAACCGCGCCCATCGTGCAGCGCGCCGACGGCAGCTGGCTGATCGACGGCAGCCTGTCCACCGACGACCTGCGCGAGCTGTTGCAGCTCGACCAGCTGCCCGGTGAGCAGGAGCACGAGTTTCGCACCGTCGCCGGGATGGTGATGGCGGCGCTCGGGCGCATCCCGCAAACCGGCGAGGTGTTCGCGTGGCGCGGCATCCGTTTCGAGGTGGTGGATCTGGACGGCGCCCGCATCGACAAGCTGCTGGTGACGCCGGCGAACTCGCTGGAAGCGTCCGACGATCCGTAGCAGCCTGCCGGCGATCAGTGCTGCGGGGCCACGCACCCGGCGCCACTACGCGCAGGCGCGGTGGCGCAACGCGGCTTCCGCGACGAAGACCGGGCGCAGCATGCGCGGCAACCTGGCCGCTTGTTCAATCCCCGCCCCTGCCTGCGGCGAGCTGCGCCATGCGCTGCGCGTCGGCCAG
The DNA here is from genome assembly GCA_022730295.1 of Rhodanobacter sp. Taxonomy (GTDB): domain Bacteria; phylum Pseudomonadota; class Gammaproteobacteria; order Xanthomonadales; family Rhodanobacteraceae; genus 66-474. The sequence goes on from DZCM01000077.1 coordinate 8,625, forward strand.
GATGCCGTGCAGCACGCGCAGTTCGCGCTCGCTGGGTTGCGCGCGCTGATACAGCTTGCGCAGCCGCAGCATGATGGTGGTCGGCGCGCGGCCCTTGTGAAACTCGATGTCCTCCAGCGTCTGTGCCAGGTGCTGGTAGAACTGCTCCATCCGCGCCGCATCGGCGGGCGGTTCGGCGGTCGGCACCGGTGCCGGCACGGGTACCTCGCCGAGCATCGCCAGGCGCAATTCGTACGCCATCACCTGCACCGCCTGCGACAGATTGAGCGAGCTGAAATCGTCCACGCTGGGAATCCGCACCATCGCGTGGCAGCGCGCCAGCTCCTCGTTCTCCAGCCCGGTGCGCTCGTTGCCGAACAGCAGCGCCACCTGCTCGCCGCGCGCCGCAGCGGCCAGCGCCTGCTGCGCCGCGTCGCGCGGGGAAATCTCCGGCAGGGTCACGCCGCGTCGGCGCGCCGACAAACCGAGCACCAGGCTGCAGCCGGCAAGGCTGTCGATCAACCCGGTATGGACGCCGGCCTGGGCCAGCACGTCGTCCGCACCGGCTGCCAGCGCATTCGCCTCGGCATCCGGGAAACGATACGGCGCCACCAGCTCCATGCGTGCAAACCCCATCGTGCGCATCGCCCGCGCCGCGCTGCCGATATTGCCCGGATGCGAGGTGCGCACGAGCACAAAGCGCAGGTGGGCGGGAAGTTCTGAGTCGGCAGTCATGCGACGCGCTTAAGGAGGAGCGGAGCCGGCAAGCATAAACGATGGCCATCGGCCTTCACCCATCCGAAGGCCGGATCAGCTGCGGGCTGCGCCCGGCCCGAGGTACCGGCTCTGCTAGAATCTGCGGCCGCCACCCCGCTCTCTACCCAGCCGAAGCCATGTCCAGACCCCACGTGACCATTGCGGCCCGCGCCGCGCGCGCCGCAGGCAACATCATCCTGCGTTACATGAATCGCATCGACGGGCTCAACATCGTCGAGAAGCAGCGGATGGATTTCGTCTCCGAAGTGGACAAGCTGGCCGAGGCGGAGATCATCAAGGAACTGCGCCGCGCCTACCCCGACCACGCCATCCTCGCCGAGGAAAGCGGCGCCGCCGGCAAGGGCCCGCTGCAATGGGTGATCGATCCGCTCGACGGCACCCACAACTACCTGCGCGGCATCCCGCATTTCTGCGTGTCCATTGCCCTGCTGGAGAAGGGCGTGCCGGTGCACGGCGTGGTGTTCGACCCGCTGCGCGACGAGCTGTACACCGCCAGCAAGGGCGACGGCGCCTACATCAACGACCGCCGCATGCGCGTGACCAAGCGCGAAAACCTCGGCGGCGCGATGATCGGCACCGGCTTCCCGTTCCGCCAGCGCGAGCACCTGACGGCACAGCTCGACATGACGCGCGCCATCCTCGGCCAGGCCGAGGACATCCGCCGCTCCGGCTCCGCCGCGCTGGACCTGGCCTATGTCGCCGCCGGCCGTCTGGATGGCTATTTCGAGATCGGCCTGAAGCCATGGGACCTCGCCGCCGGCGTGCTGCTGGTGCACGAGGCCGGCGGCCGCTACTGCGACTTCGCCGGCCGCGACGGCATCCCCGCCAGCGGCAACCTCGTCGCCGGCAACCTGCACGTCGTCAAGGCGCTGGTCGATGCCATCGGCGCGCAGGCCACGCCGGGGTTGCTCAAGGCCTGAGCGACTTCTCCGCGAAGTGGATGAAAGGCGCCTTCGGGCGCCTTTTCTTTTCGGGTACTGCACCTCGCCGTGGCAAGGCGCCAGACGCCGGAACCCGCACCGAGTCCGCCGCTACTGCTCGAACACCAAGGCATCCGGCTGCGCGCCAAGCCGCTGCAACGTCTGCATCACCGCGTTGTTGAACGGCGGTGGTCCACAGACGTAGAAGCGCTGGCTCCAGTCTTCGATGCGCCGTTTGAGCAGGTGCTCGTCCACGCGACCGGCTTCGAAACCGCAGGTTGCGCCATGCTCCACCAGAAAGTGTGCCTGCTCGCCAAACGCCGCGCGAAGTTCCTTTTCGCAGATGACATCCGCCGCAGTCTTGTTCGCAAAAATCAGGCCGTGGCCTGCGAGCCGGCGTTCGTCACGCAGGTGGCGCACGATCGCGAGAAACGGGGTGATCCCGGCGCCGCCCGCGATGAACATGCCGGGGCCGCGATAGCCAATGGTGCCCCAGGGGTCGGAGATCGTCAGCGCCGCACCGGGTTCCAATTCCGCCAGCGCCTGCGTCACACCGGCATGCTCGGGATAAATCTTGATCGTGAATTCCAGCACACCGGCCTTGCTCGACGAGGTGGGCGTGAACGGGCGGGACTGGTCGCGCCAGTCGTCAGCGTCAATGGCCAGATCCACGCCCTGTCCCGGCCCGAACGTGAATCCTTCGGGGCGTGACAGGATGAAGCGGATGACGTCATGGGTGACGAACTCCTTCATCAACAGGGTTGTTGCGTGATTCATCAGTGCACTCCTTCGACAACGGTAACAGTCGCCTGCCTTCGTGCGTCAGCCTTGCGGGCCGACGCGCAGACGTGCGAGTCGGCCCTTCCCGGTATATGCGTGCGACGAATGTCCTGCTACTTCACCACCAGCGAAGCCTGCATCGTGGGATGAAACTTGCAGAAGAACGCGAAGCTGCCGCTGGTGGCCGTCATGCGGGCCGTGGCGCCGGGCTTGAGGTCGATGTCGAAGCTGCCGTCGCGGGCGGTGGCGCTGTGTTCGAAGATGTCGTGATTGACCCACTCGATGATGTCGCCGGCGCGCACGCCGGCCGGCATCGGGCCAAATGCCATCTTGTCGACCACAATCACATGCACGCGCGGCGCCTGCGCGGTGCCGGTCGCCGTGGCGGGTATCGCCCCGGCGAACAGCAGCAGAAGGCCGGCGAGCATGAATACGGTACGAGGCATGACGTGCTCCTTACTTCAGGCCTTGCACAAGATGCTCGGCATGCATCTGGTGCGACTGGAACAGCTTCAGGCCGGTTTCCAGCAGCGATTTCAGCTCCGGGTTCTGCGCCGCCGGGATCAGCGTGCCGCTCAACGCACCATTGACGGTCTTGTGAAAGGCGACTTCGTTCGCCGCATAGGCCTTGTCGTACGCCGCGCCACTGAGCGCGGCGAGTTTCGTCTGCTCG
>DZCM01000078.1 GCA_022730295.1 Rhodanobacter sp.
CATGATGGGGCGTCGCCAAGTGGTAAGGCACCGGGTTTTGATCCCGGCATTCGCAGGTTCGAATCCTGCCGCCCCAGTTCCCCGTGGCATTGCAGGTGAAGGCGACGCGCATGCACAACACATCCAGCCTGATGCTGTTTTCCGGCAATGCCAACCGCAAGCTCGCGGAGGATGTCGCGCACCAGCTTGGCGAGCCGCTGGGCAGGGCGGTCGTCGGCAAGTTCTCGGATGGCGAGGTGCAGGTCGAGATCGACGAGAACGTCCGCAACCAGGACGTGTTCGTGATGCAGTCCACCTGTGCGCCTTCGGCGGAAAACCTGATGGAGCTGCTGGTGCTGGTGGATGCGCTCAAGCGCGCCTCGGCGGACAGCGTCACCGCAGTCATTCCGTACTTCGGCTATGCGCGCCAGGACCGCCGCTTGCGCGCCGCGCGGGTTCCGATTACCGCGAAGGTCGCCGCGCAGTTGATCGACGCGGTGGGTACCGACCGGGTGCTCACGGTAGACATCCACGCCGACCAGATCCAGGGCTTTTTCAACATTCCGCTGGACAACGTGTATGCGTCACCGGTGCTGCTGGCCGACATCTGGCGCAAGCACGGCACCGAAGGGGTGATGGTGGTCAGTCCCGACGTGGGCGGCGTGGTGCGCGCGCGCGCGGTCGCCAAGCGCCTGGATGACGCCGACCTCGCGATCATCGACAAGCGCCGGCCCCGGCCGAACGAAGCCACCGTGATGAACATCATCGGCGACGTGTCAGGCAAGACCTGCGTGCTGGTGGACGACATCGTCGATACTGCCGGCACCCTGTGTGCCGCTGCGAAGGCGCTGAAGAACCACGGCGCCAAGGAAGTCGTTGCGTACTGTACCCACGCGGTGTTGTCCGGCCCGGCCATCGACAACATCGAAAAATCCGAGATGGACGAGCTGGTGGTCACCGACACCATCCCGCTCAGCGAGCGCGGCGCGGCCTGCCCGAAGATCCGCCAGCTGTCGGTGGCGCAGCTTCTGGCCGAAACCGTGCGACGCATGGCGTACGGCGAGTCGGTGAGCAGTCTGTACGTCGATTAGTCTTGGTCGCGGCGGAGCCGCGCCAGATATCTGCACCCGTTGAAAATCAGCGGGTGCGAAGGCACGTTCCTGTGCCGACCCGGCTTCGGCCGGTAATTACTTCCCTGGTCGCGGGGAAGTTTCCAGGTCACCGCGAGGTGACATCATGCAACCTGAGGTAAAAGCAATGGCAACTATCCATGAAATCACGGCGGAACGCCGCGCCGATCAGGGCAAAGGTGCGAGCCGCCGCCTGCGTCGCGCCGGCAAGGTTCCTGCAGTCGTGTACGGCGCCGGTGGTGCCGCGGAAAACATCCAGTTCGATCACCTGCCCCTGTCCTTGAGTGCGCGCAACGACTGGTTCGCGTCATCGGTGCTCGACCTGCTGGTCGAGGGCAAGCGCCAGAAGGTGCTGCTGCGTGATGTGCAGAAGCATCCGGTGAAGCCGCAGTTCCTGCATCTGGACTTCCTGCGCATCGACGAGTCCAAGCCGATCCGCGTGTACGTCTCGATTCGCTTCCTGAATCAGGACAAGTCGCCGGTCGCCAAGACCTCCGGCGTGGTGATTTCGCGCACCACGACCGAAGTGCAAATCTCGTGCTTGCCGAAGGATCTGCCGGAACACATCGATCTGGACCTGGCCGAACTCAAGCTCGGCGACGTGCTGCATCTGTCCGATCTCAAGCTGCCAGCGGGCGTTGAAATTCCCGAGCTGAAGCTGGGCAAGGAATACGACCACACCGTGGTCTCCGCGCACGAAGTGCGTGAAGAAGTCGAGGCTGCTCCGGAAGTGGCTGCCGAAGGCGCAGCTGTGGAAGGCGCGGCGCCTGCTGCTGGCGATGCGGCGAAGGCCGCAGCACCGGCCGCGGGCGACAAGAAGCCGGCCGAGAAGAAGTAAGAACCGGCGCGCGGATAACCAACTGTCGTCATTCCGGGGCCGTTTCCAGCCTTTTTGGAAACGGAACCCGGAAACCAGTGGCTTGGGCTGGAAGTATCTGCTCCAAAGTCACTGGGTTCCCGCTTGCGCGGGAATGACGAGTTGGCCCGATACGTCTGGTTAGCTTCCGTCATGGCTGGAATCCGACTCATCGCGGGGCTGGGAAATCCCGGCCCCGAATACCTGCGCAACCGGCACAACGCGGGCTTCTGGTTCGCTGACGCGCTGGCGAGCGGTGCACGCGAGCTGTTTGGCTTCGAGAACCGAATGCATGCCGAAACGTGTCGCGTGCGCGTCGGTGCGGACGATGTACGGGTGATCAAGCCCACCACGTTCATGAACAAGAGCGGCGTGGCGGTGGTGGCGGCACTCAACTACTGGAAGCTTGCGCCGGAAGAACTGCTGGTCGTCCATGACGATCTCGATTTGCCTCCCGGCACCGCACGCTTGAAATTCGATGGCGGGCATGGCGGCCAGAACGGCTTGCGCGACATCATGGCGCAGCTCGGGCACGGGCGCTTTCATCGCCTGCGCCTCGGGATCGGCCATCCGGGTGATCGCAATCGCGTCACCTCGTGGGTGCTCGGCAATCCCTCCGCCGTGGACGAAGAGTTGATGATTGATGCGAGCACTCGCTCGTTGAACGTGTTGCCACTTGTGGTCGCGGGTGAGTTCAATGAAGCGATGAAGCGGCTGCACACGAGCCGCGATGCGGAGCCCGGTACCCGGGATCCGGACTGAACTCTGGAGGTTTTGGATGGCAATCCAATGCGGCATCGTGGGCCTGCCCAACGTCGGCAAGTCCACGCTTTTCAACGCGCTGACCAAGGCGGGCATTGCTGCGGCGAATTTTCCGTTTTGCACCATCGACCCGAACGTCGGCGTGGTGCCGGTGCCGGATTCGCGCTTGCAGCAGCTTGCCGAGATCGCGCATCCGCAGAAAACAATCCCGGCTTCGGTGGAGTTTGTCGACATTGCCGGCCTGGTCGCCGGCGCGTCGAAGGGCGAGGGCCTCGGCAACAAGTTCCTGGCGCACATTCGTGAGGTCGACGCGATTGCGCATGTGGTGCGCTGCTTCGAACACGGTGACATCGTGCACGTCGCGGGCAAGGTCGATCCGATTGCCGACATAGACACCATCGATACCGAACTTGCATTGGCGGATCTCGAGGCGGTGGACAAGGCGCTGCAGCGCGTCGAACGCGCGGCCAAGGCCAACGACAAGGAAGCCGTCGCCAAGCGACCGGTGTTGGAGAAGTTGCGTGCGGCCTTGAACGAGGGCAAGGCTGCGCGTTCGGTGGCACTGGACGAGGACGAGCGTGCCGCGGTGCGCGACCTGTTCCTGCTCACGCTGAAACCGTTGATGTACGTTGCCAACGTGCGCGAGGACGGCTTCGAGAACAACCCGCACCTCGATGCGGTGCGCGCGCGGGCCGCAGCCGAAGGCGCCATGGTGGTGCCGGTGTGCGCGGCAATCGAGGAAGAAATCTCGCAGCTCGACGAGGCAGATCGCGAGGAGTTTCTTGGTTCGATGGGGCTCAGCGAACCCGGCCTCGATCGCGTGGCACGCGCCGCCTACACGCTGCTCGGCCTGCAAACCTACTTCACCGCGGGCGAAAAAGAAGTACGTGCATGGACGGTCAAGCGCGGCTCCAGCGCGCCGCAGGCCGCAGGCGTCATCCACACCGATTTCGAGCGCGGCTTCATCCGCGCCGAAACCGTGTCCTTCGATGACTACATCAAATATCGCGGTGAATCAGGCGCCCGCGACGCTGGACGCTTGCGCAAGGAAGGCAAGGAATACGTCGTGCAGGAAGGCGATGTGCTGCATTTCCTGTTCAACGTGTAGGAGCGGCGGAAGCCGCGACGGAAATGCCAGGCGCTGGAATTTGGTCGCGTCTGCCGCCGCTCCTTGCCCATGCAGTTCGCACGCCGATTGTTGCCGTTGCTGGGGCGCCGGAAGGTGCGATGGAATTGCCATGCGTGCGACCTCGCCTACATCCCGTCCTTGCCCCCGAACTTCATGTTCAATTGCACGAAATAGGCGCGCCCCACCGGGCTGAACCACGCGCGGTCGTAATACGGGTAGCTGGTCCAGGTCGGGTCGTACTGCGGGCGCCGGTCGAACAGGTTGTCCACGACCAACGTGGCGTTGAGGCCGCGCGCGATCCGGTAGCCCAGGCTCAGGTTGTACAGGAAGGTCGGCGCAAGGCGCTGGTCACCGTCGTAGTTCGGCAGGCCGCCGATCCGCGACCCATACAGGGTTCCCGTGAAATCGTGGAAGGTCCAGGTCACCGACGCGTTGGCCTTGGTGCGCGGGATCAGGTAGTAGTAAAGATCGGTCAGCTCGTTGTCGACCGGTACGTCGGGCGAAAGCTGCGTCTTGTGCATGATCACGTAGGTGGCACCGAGATTGAAGTCAAATGTGCCTGCGCGGCTGGTGCTCAAGCGGTAGTGGGTATTGAAGTCGATCCCGGAAGTGTTGTCCGTCGCAGCATTGATCGGCAGTACCAATACCGAGGTGACGCCATTGGGATTGAATCCCGCGTCCGCCGGATTGCGCACGACCTGGCCCTCGATCTGTTGGCAGAACGACGAGCTGCCATTCACCGGGTTGCCGTTGATGTCCTGGCCAAGGCGGCAGTCGGCTTCGTAGCGCAGGATGTCGTCACTGCTCTGGTACTGAACCTCGTTGCGGATGTTGATGCGGTAGTAATCGGCGCTGACATCGAATTTCGGAGTGGGTGCATACACGGCGCCGTACGTGAAGGACCTGCTGGTTTCGTCCTTGAGTGAGGTGCTGCCATGGCTGCGGCCGTTGTAGTCGATGTCCCAGTCCCCATCGTCGAAGCAGTCGTAACCGACCTCGGGATTGGCGACCCGGCAAAGGTAGTAATCGGTGCCGCTGGAACTGGAACCGCTCAGGCCGGCGTACAGGTAGGACAAGTCAGGCGCACGGAAACCGGTCGACAGCGAGCCGCGCAACAGCAGGCTCTGGATCGGGCGATACTCGAGGCCGAGCGAATAGGTGAATTTTCCGGAGGACGTTTCGCTGTACTTGTAGCGGTCATAGCGGCCTGCCGTGGTCACCGTCAGTTGCGAAAACACGGGGACGCTGAACTCGTAACCAAGCGCCGCGTGGCTGCGTGATCCGACGGCATCGGTGTTGTGCAGGCCGTAGTAGGACCCGTCGAGCGACATTGGGTCGGCCTTGAGGCCGAAGTACTGGTTGCCGTATTCGGCGATCGCTGCGAAACCTGCTGGACCCGCGGGCAGCGTGAACAGGTTGGCGTTGGTCAGGGTCAACGACCAGTTTTCCGCCCGGGACTTGTCGTTGTCGATGGAGTCCTGGGTGATGGAACGGAATTGCGCGACGGTCAACGGCGTGTACAGGCGGCTGATGGGGGCGTCGTACATCTGATAGCCGCTGTCAGGATCGATTCCCAGCGACGGCCCGAGGTACAGCGCTTGCGCCTTGGCGGCCACCAGTGCCGGCCATTTCTGCTCAAGCGAGTTTTGCGAGTGCTCGAAGTTGGCTTCGTAATTCCAGTCGCTCTCGCTGCCGAAGGTGCCCTTGACGCCAGTGTTGAGCGACAGCGTGTTGTTGATGTTGCGGATCATGCCGGCTTTGAAGTTGCCGTTTTCCTCGATCGTGAAGTAGCGCCGCTGCCATTGTTCGACCTGGCCGGTGGCCGTGTTGTAGAACGGTGTGTCCGCGCAGTCACCGTTCAAAGGTTCGCAGTTCATCCACTGCAACGGGGTGTTGTAGCTGTCCTGGTGCGAGGTGCCCGCGAGCACATCGAGGTAAAGGTCGGTGTAATCGTTGAAGTGGTACGTGGCCGACGTGAACAGGTTCGCCATCTTGCGGCCGTTCTCCAGCGTGCCGTAGGCGACATCGGCATAACTGCCGCAGTAGTTGCCCCAGTTCCGGCGGTAGGCGGAAACAATGGTGCCCATGTCGTAACCCGCCAGCGCCTGGCAGGTACCCGGGGGTGGATCGATGTAATTCTCGTCCTCGTCCATGCGGACCCACACCTGGCTCGCGTAGTTGCGGGACGGGTCGATCGGGCTGTCGAGGCGCGAATCCGTGTAGCTGCGCTGGAACGCCCAGAGCGGCTTCTCATCGACCAGTTCAACGCCGAATACGGCATCGAATTTGCCCTTTGAAAAACCAGTGGTGATGTCCAGTCGCTGGGACCCGCCGCCGCTGTGCTGGGTGCCGCCGGTGCGGTAACTGACCGTGGTGCCGTCGGCCTTCTTCTTGAGAATGATATTGATGACGCCGGCCATGGCATCCGAGCCATAAACCGCCGAGGCGCTTCCCGAAAGAATTTCCACGCGTTCGATCAGCGAGGTCGGGATGTTGGAGATGTCGGTGAAGTTGCTGTTGCCGTCATAGGACTGCGGGTAGTCGGCAACGCGGCGGCCGTTGACCAGTACCAGCGTGTGGTTGGGTCCGAGCCCGCGCAGGTCAACGGCTTGCGCGCCCGGCGAAAAGCCGTCGGTGTACTGGTTGTTGTCGAGTGCGCCCAGGTTTTGGCTGAGCGATGACATCAGGTCGGGCACGTTGGCGAAGCCGCGCCTGGCAATGTCCTCCGCGGTGATGCGGATCACCGGTGCCGGCCCTTCAAGCTGGGTGCGCGGAATACGCGAGCCGGTGACGACGACTTCCTGCAACGTCTTGGGTTGGTCTTGCGGTTGCCTGTTGGACGCAGGTGCTGCCGGCGTCGTCGCCGGGGGCGTTTGTCGAGCGTGCTCATCCTTGATGATGACCATGGCGCCCGAGCTGTCCGGGTGCGCGGTGTACCCGCTGCCGGCCAGCAGTTTCGAAAGTGCCTGGCGTGGGGTGAGTACGGCGTGTGCCCCCCGGGTGCGGGCGGCCGCCAATTGGTTGGCGTCGTAGACGAACTGCATGCCAGTCTGGTGGCCCAGCGTATCCAGCGCCGCGACCAGATGACCGGCCGGGATGTCGATTTTCCTGGCAGGCGGATCCTGGGCGAGCGCCAGCATTGGCACCAGGCATGCAAACAGCAACGCACAACAAACAATCCGCTTGAACATGATCCGTCCCCGATGGCGCCGACGGGGCGCCTTTTCAGACTAGACGAATCAGGACGGTCGATCCCCCCGTCCCCACCCCGAAGCCAACCTCAATCAGGACCGTGGGCCCTGATATTACGGCGCGACAGTAACACCGTGTCGCCGCGTTCCTCGGCGCGAACCGGGAACACTTCCTGCATCAGACGCACGAACGCGGCGCTGTTGTCGAGGCGAAAGTTGCCGCCGACCCTCAGTTCGTCCAGCGCTGGGTCGGCGATCGTGATTTTGTGGTTGTTGTATCGGTTGAACTCCTGAATCGCGTCGGCCAATGGGGTGTCGTGGAATACCACATAGCCGTCGCGCCAGCTCAAATACTGGGCGACTTCCGCCAGCGGCACATGCCGCACGACCAGATTGTCGTGATTGACCAGGGCGATGCTGCCTGCCGGCAGGTCCGTGGTGGACGCTGCGGAATCGCGTGAGGATTGCAGCCGTACCACGCCTCGCATGACTACCACCCGCACGCCGTCATCGCTGCGACGCACATCGAAGCGGGTGCCGACGGCGATCACCCGGTAGCCGTTCGCATGAACGACAAACGGACGCTTGCGGTCATGTGCGACCTCGAAAAATGCTTCGCCGCGGACCAAGTCAAGGTTGCGTTCATGGCGGGCAAATGCTGCGTGCAGGTCACTGTCGCTGGCGAGGGTGGCGGTCGAACCGTCGGTGAGGTGAACCACTTGCCGGCCACCCACCGCAGTTTGCCAACTGCCGTATTCGACGTGTCCGGCATTGCGCCACCACAGCAGCCCGCCGGCGATACCGGCGACGACCAGCAAGCTTGCCGCCATGGCAGCTACCGTGGGCCAGCGTCGCGCTCGCGAACGTGGCGCCGATCGCCGGGCGACGGCCGGCGCGTGTCCGATCGGTGTTGCGAAATAGGGCGAGCGTGCCCATTCGCCGCGTGGGGGAACCCGAGCATGTGTGCTGCCCGCCGCCAGTGTTTTCAGGCGCGCGGTTTCCTTCCACGCGGCCTCCATGCGCAGGAAGGCTACGCGATGCGCTGGACTTTTCGCCAGCCACGCCTGCAGTGCGGATTCATCCCGATTGCTCCACTCGCCAGCGTCGCGCCGGGCCAACAAGGCGGCCGCAGTTTGTTCGATTTGGCGACTTTCGCTGCTCATGACGGCTCGCGTGCAAGCTCGCGCGCGCGCGTTGCCGGCGCGGGCGCGATTTTTGGTTTCCTGTCCATGTGGAGGTCATTGGTCATGAGTCGCAGTCCCTTCGCGATGTGCTTTTCGACCGTCTTGACGCTGATGCCAAGCCGCCTCGCAATTTCCTTGTGCGGCAGGTCTTCGACCCTGCGCAGCCAGAACACTTCGCGGCAGCGATCGGGCAGGCGGTCCAACGCCCAGGCGAGGTGCATGAGTGCCTCGCGATCACTGCACCAGCGTTCCGGCTCCAGTTCATCCTTCAAGACGTGCAACTGCTCGACATCACCCATCGCCGTGATCGACACGATACGTTGCCGGCGCACGCGATCGGCCAGCAGGTTGCGGGCGGTGGTGAAAAGAAATGACTTGGGGGAATCGGGAAACCTGCGGGACGCCGCTTCGTAGACACGGACGTAAATCTCCTGGCGCAAGTCCTCGACCTCATCGTGGTCGCGCCAATTCCGATGCAGGAAACGCATCAAGGCGCGTTCGTGCGTCAGCACCTCGCGCGTGAACCATGTGTCCAGCGGCTCTCCCATCCACGGAGCATACGCCATTCGTGGGCACTCCCTGCAATCGCAGACAGAATGGGGGAGGTCGGCAGCGATCTCGTCACGAACAAAAGGGTGCTCGCGATGCGTGTGCCACCGAACAATGGCGAAGGGGAGCGCGGCATGCGTATTTTTGTATCGAACGGGTTGACCAGGGTGGCGCTGTGGGCGGTCGTTGGCCTGGCGCCGGGGTGCGTGGCGGGTGCCGCATACGCACAGGCGGCTCCGGCATCCAGCGCGGCAACGCCGGCGTACGAATACTTCGAAGCAGGCAATACCACCACGCTGACATCCGCAAAAACGTCGCCGGGACTGATGCTGATGGGTGGCGGTCGTGAAATCGATGCGGCATTCAAGTGGTTTGCGCAACAGGCCGGACACGGCCACATCGTGATCCTTGCGGCCTCGGGCACTGATCAGCTGCAAAAGTATGTCTACGGCCACGTCGGCGGGGTATCGTCGGTGCAGACGCTGGTGTTTCATTCGCGCTCAGCCGCCAGCGATCCGCGCGTGCTCGCGATCGTACGTCATGCCGACGGCATCTTCATCGAGGGTGGCGATCAGGCGCATTACGTGAATTTTTGGAGAGGCACGCCGCTCAACGCACTCTTGGACGCTAGTGTCCGCGAGGGAAAGCCGCTTGGCGGCACCAGTGCGGGGCTCGCGATCCTGGGCCAATGGGGCTATGGCGCCCTGGATGGCGGCAGCATCAAGTCGAATGAGGCGCTTGCCAACCCTGCCGGACCGGCCGTGACCCTGGTCGATCAATTCATCAACATCCCGTTGCTCAAGGGCACCATCACCGATACACATTTCGAGCAGCGCGGGCGGTTGGGGCGCTTGCTGGCGTTCGTTGCCAGGCTTGCGAAAGACCACCACACCGCTGCGATCACCGGGCTGGGTGTCGATCAGGACAGCGTCCTGCTGGTGGATGCGAATGGTCATGCCCGCTTTCTCAGCTGGCATCCGGACGGCCATGCCTGGGTCGTGATCCCGCGCAAGTTGCGCGAGGTCGAGCACGCGGGTGGGCGTGCAGCATTGGACGCGTTCCTGCGCGCTCGCGTCAGCGCTGGCAAGCCGCTTGATCTTCCGGGATTCGAGGTGGTCGGAATCGGGGCGGGAAGTACCCTGGAACTGCCCGGGTACCGGATCACGAACCCGGATTTCAGCCGGCGAATCGACGTGGTGGGTGGAACGCTGCGCCAAGTGACTTCTGATTCGTCGGCGCGGGGCGCACCGAAACCCAAGCAGGGTGTTAAATCACCCTGGTAGCGTGGACCATGGATGACCCGCCGCGGATCAAGCAACGCAAGGGCTGGATCCGGCGAAGCCGAGTCCGGACATGTGCCGGACTCGGCGCGTTGCAACAATGCAGGACAGCACTTTTCCAACAACCTGCCAGTTTCAGCGCATGCGGTGTAACGTGGTGGCGTCTTCGGCCAAGGAGTTGCTGCCATGCGCGCCATTTCATTCATGCTGGTCGTCGCGGTGCTGGTGGGTAGCTGCGCGTTCGCTGCGCAGCCTGATCCAGTACCCGCGAGCAGCACCGGGATAGCGGTCGCGCAGGCGGCTGGCACGGCATCGAAGTCGGTGCTGATGAACCTCGATGGCACCCACTGGCGATTCGAGCGGGTCGCCGGGCAGCGCGTTCCCACAGCGGTGACGGCCACTTTGCAATTCGCCGACGGGCACGCCTCCGGCAAGGCTGGCTGCAACGCCTACGGCGCCAAATACCAGGTGGGGACGGATGGCGCTGCGCAGTTCCAGCAGACGCTTTCCACTAAAATGGCCTGCCTGCAGCCGAGCGGCGCGACGCGGGTGGAGCGGGGCATTTTTGCCGCCTTCCGGAAGACCGCCAAGGTTGAAATGCACGGCGGGAAGCTGGTGTTGCTGGACGCCACCGGTAAACCACTGGCCAGCTTGGCAAGATAGGCTCCGGTGCACTTTTGGCCAGCCGATCTTGGCGTTCCAGGGCACGTAGCAGCATGGAAATTCGCCGGCAGCTGGCCCAATGGCCACTGCGGGATACTCTCACTCGTGGTGTGATGGTTGACTTGTGGGCCGATAGCCGCAAAAATACGCAGTCTTTGTGGCGCAAACACGTCCAACCCGGGTGTCCCCGTACATGCCGGGTTGTTCGCGTCGGTGAGTCAAATCAAAAAATCCGGAGGGATACCCAAGCGGCCAACGGGGGCAGACAGCGAAGTGTGATCTGCTGGCTTACGCCTCGTTGAACGTCA